>JAIXZF010000046.1 GCA_027489835.1 Hyphomicrobiales bacterium | reverse complement strand
GGGTCGCCATGTCGCGCATCGCGGCGGGGCAGGCCGACACGATCCTCGTCGGCGGCTCCTACAATGCCGAGCGGCGCGACATGCTGCTGCTGTTCGAGCTCGGCGGCGCGCTGCTCAAGGGCGAGCCCAGGCCGGTCTTCGCGCGCGATGCGGGCGAGGGCGGCATGGTCACGGGCAGCATCGGCGCGTTCCTCGTGCTCGAGGCCGCCGAGACGGCGGCTGCGCGCGGCGCCACCGCCTTCGCGCGGATCGGCCCGATACAGGCTGGCCGCAGCGGGCACGGGCCGGGCAACGTCGCTGCGTCCCTCGCAGCGCTCGGCGCGGACTTCCCGCAAGGCCCGGGCGTGGTGATCTCCGCCAATCCCGGCATGGCGGCTTCCGTCGCCGAGGAGAGGCAGGCGCTCGGCCAGCTCGCCTCCGGCGCGAAGCTTATTGCCAGCGGCGATCTCATGGGCCACGGCGTCGAGGCGGCCTTCCCGGCGGCCGTGGCGCTCGCGGCCGCGATGATCCATGCCGGCGACGCGCCGAACGCGCTGGTCACGGGCGTCGGGCACCGGCGGGGCCAAGGCCTCGCCTGGCTGGACGCAGTCCGCGAGGAGGCAGGGCGATGACGGGCGATGTGCGCGACGCATTTGGCCGGCCCCTCGTGGCGGTCACGGGCCTTGGCGTGGTCACCTCGCTGGGCAAGGGCAAGGACGACAACTGGGCCCGGCTGACGGCCGGACATTCGGGCATCCACCGCATCACGCGCTTTCCGGTGGCGGGGCTGCGCACCACCATCGGCGGTACGGTGGACGACCTGTTCGACCGGCCCTTCGCCGCGCCGGAGCTGTCCGAGAAGCTCGCCATGCTGGCCGCCGAGGAGGCCATCGCGCAGGCCGGCATCGGAAGCAGGGGTTCGTTTCCGGGCGAGCTTTTCATGGCCGTGCCGCCGGTCGAACTCGAATGGGCGCAGAAGCAGGAACTGGCCACGGGCTCGAACGAGGCCGTGAGCTATGACACGATGCTGCTCGCAGCCGCGCGCTATCGCCACCAGGCCTATCACGAGATGTTCCTGTTCGGCTCGGTGGCCGACCATGTCGCCGAGCGCTTCGGCACGCGGGGCTCGCCGATCTCGCTGTCCACCGCCTGCTCCTCGGGCGCGACCGCGATCCAGATGGGCGTCGAGGCCATCCGGCGCGGCGACACCGAGGCTGCGCTCTGCATCGGCACGGATGGCTCGGTGCAGGCGGAGTCGCTGATCCGCTTCTCGCTGCTCTCGGCGCTGTCCACCCAGAACGACCCGCCCGAAGGCGCCTCCAAGCCCTTCTCCAAGAACCGCGACGGCTTCGTCATGGGCGAGGGCGGGGCTGCGCTGGTGCTGGAGAGCTACGCCGCCGCCAGGGCGCGCGGCGCCGCCATCCTGGGCTTCGTGCTCGGCTGCGGGGAGAAGGGCGACGGCTTTCACCGCACCCGGTCCTCGCCAGATGGCAGGCCCGCCATTGTGGCGATGCAGGATGCGCTCGCGGATGCAGGTCTGTCGCCGGACCAGATCGACTACGTCAACGCGCACGGCACCTCGACGCCCGAGAACGACAAGATGGAGGCGATGAGCTGCACGGCCGTGTTCGGCCCGCGCATGGCCTCGCTGCCGATCTCATCGAACAAGTCGATGGTCGGGCACACGCTCACCGCCGCCGGCGCCGTCGAGGCGGTGTTCTCGCTGCTGACCATCGCGAACGGGCGCATTCCGCCGACGATCAACTATCGCGAACCCGATCCGAACATCCCGCTCGACGTGGTGCCGAACGTGGCGCGCGACGCCCGCGTGCGCCGCGTCATCTCCAACTCCTTCGGCTTCGGCGGGCAGAACACCTGCCTCGTCTTCGGGGACGAGCCGGCATGAGCCGCGTCCTCGTCACGGGCGGCGCGAAGGGCATCGGGGAAGGCGTGGTCAGGGCGCTGGCCGCCGCTGGCCACGACGTCGTGTTCACCTATCGCTCCTCCGCCGGGCAGGCCGCGGAACTGGCCGAGGCCGTGTCCGCCGCAGGAGGGGGCAAGGCCGAGGCTCTGGCACTCGACCTCGCCGACAAGGCTGCGGTGGCGGCGTTCTGCACCTCCGCCGGAACGCTCGGCGAGATCCACGGGCTCGTGCACAATGCCGGACAATCCTACGACACGCTCTCGATGATGCTGGCGCAGGACAAGGCCGAGGCGGCGATGCAGGTCAATTTCTGGTCGTTCACGCAGCTGGTCAACGCCTTCGTCAGGCCGATGATGGCACGCCGCTCGGGACGGGTCATCGCCATCGGCTCGGTCACGGCCAGCCGCGCCAACCAGGGCAATGGCGCCTATGCCGCCTCAAAGGCGGCGCTCGAGGCCTATATGCGGACCCTCTCGCTGGAGACGGCGAAGCGGGGCATCACGGCCAACACCATCGCGCCCGGCTTCGTCGACACCGACATGATGGGCAAATACGCGGCCTATCGCGAGGGCATGGAGAAGCAGATCCCGGCCGGCCGCTTCGCGCGGCCCGAGGAGATCGGCGCGCTCGCGGCCTTCCTGATGAGCCCGTCCGCCGCCTACATCACCGGCGCCACCATTCCCGTCGACGGCGGTCTGATGGCGTCCATGGGCCTGCAGCGCTGAGCGCAGCCCCGAAGGACCTTCCACGATGCGCGCATTGATGCTCCATGGCGACCGCGACCTCAGACTCGAGGAGATCGAGCCGCCGCCGCCGCCGGCTCCCGGCGAGGTGCAGGTCAGGGTGCGCGCGCTCGGGCTCAACTTCCTCGATGTCTGGGGCTTCCGCGGCATGGCCTTCGCCAAGCGCAAGATGCCCCAGGCCGCGGGCGTCGAGGCCGCGGGCGAGGTGGTGGCGCTCGGCGAGGGCGCCACGCGCTTCAGGCTGGGGCAGAAGGTGACCATGTACGGCGCGGACACCTGCGGGCATTGCCGGCCCTGCCGGGAAGGCCGGGACAATCTGTGCGAGAACGTCGCCGGCATCATGGGCTTCCACATCGACGGCTTCGGCCGCGAGCGCCTCAACCGGCTCGAGCGCCTGTGCGTGGCGGTCCCCGACGAAGTCAGCTTCGAGCATGCGGCCTGCGCGCCGATCGGCTTCGGCACGGTGCAGCACATGCTGTTCGACAATGCGAAGCTGGAGCCTGGCGAAAGCGTCCTCGTCCATGCAGGCGGCTCGGGCATCGGCACGGCCGCGATCAAGATGGCGAAGGCGATCGGCTGCACGGTCTACACGACGGTGGGCGACGATTCGAAAGCCGAGAAGGCGCTGACGCTCGGCGCCGACCACGTCATCAACTACAAGACGGAGCGCTTCGAGGGCGAGGTCAGGCGGCTGACCAAGCGCAAGGGCGTGGATGTGGTGTTCGAGCATGTCGGGGCCGACACCTGGAACGGCTCGCTGCTCTGCCTCAAGCGCGGCGGCCGTCTGGTGACCTGCGGCGCGACCTCGGGGCCGACCGCCACGATCAACCTCATGCAGCTCTTCCAGCAGCAATACCGCATCTTCGGCTCGTTCGGCTGCGCCATGCGCAACATCGAGGCCTCGCTCGCCAAGATGGCGGGCGGGATGGAGCCGGTGATCGATTCGGTGTTCGAACTCGGCCGCTTCGAGGAGGGCCTGAAGCGGCTCGAGACCCGCCAGGTCTTCGGCAAGGTCATCATCACCCTGTAGCGAGGGCGCATCCCGGGGCGTGCCGGCGGCGAAAAGGGTTGACCCGCGCCGCCCGCGCCGTCATCTGCCCTTGGGACGCCGCGGGCGTGACCTTCAGGGCTGACAGCACGTGCACCGGATCAGAAGGCTCGCCTCGCGGGCCGCCGCCCTTCTCATGATCGGCGCCGTCAGGGCCGTGTTCGCGCTGTCGCGGGCGCTCGGCCCGGCGCGGGCCAGCGCCGCGGGCGGCTGGATCCTGCGCAAACTCGGGCCGCTGACGCCGCAGCAGCGCATCGCGCGGGACAACCTCGCCGCAGCCTTCCCCGACAGGAGCGCGGCCGAGCGCGCGGCGATCCTCGACCAGGCCTGGGACAGCCTCGGGCGCACCGCGGGCGAATACGCCCATCTCGCCACGCTGTTCGACTATGACGCCGAGAACCCCGACCCCAACGGGCGCATCGAGGTCTCGGGCATCGAGCATTTCGAGGCGCTGCGCGACGATGGCAGGCCCGGCATCATCTTCTCGGCGCATCTCGCCAACTGGGAGCTGCCGGCGATCTGCGCCCAGCGCTACGGGCTGGAAGCCACGGCCGTGTTCAGGCCGCCCAACGATCCGGCCGTTGCGGCCGTGATCCACGAGATCCGATCCGGCACGATGGGCGGCCTCGCCGCCTCGATGCGGGGCGCGGCCTTCTCGATGCATGGCGTGCTCGAGGCGGGGGGCCATCTCGGCATGCTCGTCGACCAGCACTTCACGCGCGGCGTCGTCATCGACTTCCTCGGCCGCCCGGCCCTCGCGAACCCCGTGCTCGCCAAGTTCGCGCGCCGCTTCGACTGCCCCGTCCATGGGGTCCGGGTCATCAGGTTGCCCGGCCACCGCTTCCGGCTGGAGCTGACCCCTCCGCTCGACCTGCCGCGGGACGCGGCCGGCGAGATCGACGTCGATGGCGCGGTGCAGGCGATGGCGCGCGTGGTGGAAGGCTGGGTGCGGGAGCACCCCGGGCAGTGGCTGTGGATGCACCGGCGCTGGCGGCCGGCCATGGTGGCGCAGGCGCTGGCGCTGAAGGCGAAGGCGAAGGCGCAGCAGGGCAGCCTCAACGATAAGTGACTTCCCGAAGCCGTTAAAATCGGTTTGAGTGCCGGCATGTGGTCGAGGGTGTCAGGCTGGTCGGGAGCGGTCATCGGCGCGGCGATGGGCATCGGCCTGATCGCGGCGTCGGCATCGTCAACTCCGGCCGCCGCCCAGTCCGGAGCGCCAGCTCAGGCCGGCAAGCCCCGCGCCGTGCTCGAGCTGTTCACCAGCCAGGGTTGCTCCTCCTGCCCGGCTGCCGACGCGCTCTTCGTGCGCATGGCGCGCGACCCGTCGCTGCTCGTGCTCACGCTTCCGGTCGACTACTGGGATTACCTGGGCTGGAAGGACACGCTGGCCCAGCCTGCCTTCACCCAGCGCCAGCGCGCCTATGCCAAGACGCGCGGCGACGGGCAGATCTACACCCCGCAGGCGATCATCGGCGGCGCCGCGCATGCGGTCGGCTCGGACCTGCACGCCATGGACCAGGTGATCGCGGCCGGCCAGCCCCTGCCGCTCGACATCGCCGTCAGCGAGAGCGGTGACCGCATCACGCTGACGATCTCCGGCAGCGCTCAGACCGGAGCGATCTGGCTCGCACCCGTCTCTCGCCTGCGCACGGTGCCCATCCAGCGCGGCGAGAACCGCGGTAGGGACGGCGTCTACGCCAATGTGGTGCGCGGGCTGATGCGCGTGGGCGACTGGCGCGGCGAGGCGATGACGCTCGAGCTGCCACGCTCGCTGGCGCGGCCCGGCGATGCCGACACCTATGCCGTGCTGATTCACAGCGAGGACGGCAAGATCGGCCGCATCATCGGCGCGGCCAAGGCGCCGGGCTTCTGAGGCCCCGGCGCGGCCTATCGAAGGCTCAGATCACAATCACCTTGTTGGCGATCTCGTCGGCGTCGCCCGGACGCGGCGGGAAATGCGGGCCGAGCATGCTGCCGGCCTCCTCGACGGCCGCCACGAGGCCCGCTCCCAGCTCACCCTGGCCGATGGCGGCGATGAGGGCGTCCGTCAGCCGGCGCCATGCTCCATCGCCGAGGCGCGCCGACACGGCCGTGTCGGCCACGATCTCGGCATGGCGCTCGGCCAGCGCGACATAGATCAGCACGCCGGTGCGGTCCCGGGTGCCCGTCAGGCCGCGCGCCGTGAACTCGCGCAACGCGGCCTCGCGGGCTTTCCTGCGCCGCAGCGGCGGCGGCACCAGCCTGAGCCGCGTCGAACTGGCCTGGAAGGTCGCGACCAGCGCGACGGCGACCGCGAGCTGCACGCCGAAGACGGTGCGCGTGGCGAACTGGGTGAACTCGATCAGCGGCCAGGGCGCCAGCAGCGCGATCAGCAACGCCAGCGCCATGGCCCAGCTGCGCCAGCTGCCGGCCATGCGGTCGACGACCACGACGATCTCGCCCGAGGTCACGGCCTCGGAGCGCCTCACGGCGCCCTCGATCTCGGCGCGCTCCTCGTCGGTCAGCGTCGATGGTCCCAGGAACATGCCGCATCTCTCCATCCGCGCGGGGCGCCGCCGCATCCTATCCGCCAGTCCTGCCCGCAGGAAGGCGTAAATGCCGTTGCGCGGCGCGCGTGGACGGGCCAGTCTTCGTGCCGCAACAGGAGGATGGACGATGACGCTGCGCCCCTTGACCCTGGCGGCCGCCCTTGCGGGCCTTCTATCGACGGCCATGCATCCGGACTTCGCGCATGCGCAGGCGACGCTCGCGCCAGCGCCCGAGGGTGCGACCGGCCGGACGCAGAAGGCCCTCGGCTACGCCACGCAGCACATGGTCGCGGCCGCCAATCCCCTCGCCGCCGAAGCCGGCCGGCAGATGCTGCGCGCCGGCGGCACCGCGGCCGATGCGGCCGTGGCGGTCCAGTTCGTCCTCAATCTCGTCGAGCCGCAGAGCTCGGGCATCGGCGGCGGCGCCTTCATCGTCCACTGGAGCGCGGCGAACCGGAAGGTCACGACGCTCGACGGGCGCGAGACGGCGCCCGCCGCCGCGAGGCCGGAGCGCTTCCTCGGTGCCGATGGCCGGCCGCTCGGCTTCATGGCTGCGGTCGTGGGCGGCCGTTCCGTGGGCGTGCCGGGGACGGTCAAGGCGCTGGAGGAGGCCCACAGGCGCTGGGGCAAGCTGCCCTGGGCGGACGTCATCGCACCGGCCGTCAAGCTCGCCGAAGAGGGCTTCGCCATTTCGCCGCGCCTCAACGGCCTGCTGCAGCAGGAGCAGGCGCTGCGCAACGACCCCGTGGCGCGGGCCTATTTCTACACCGAGGCGGGCCAGCCGCGCGCCGTGGGCGAGCGGCTGCGCAACCCCGCCTTCGCCGCGACGCTGAAGGCCATCGCCGCCGGCGGCTCGGCCGCGTTCTACCAGGGCCCCATCGCGCAGGACATCGTGGCGACGGTGACGGGCCATCCGACCAATCCGGGCGACATGACGCTCCAGGACCTCGCCGGCTACAGCGTGGTGGAGCGCGAGCCGGTGTGCGGGCGCTACCGGGTCTACACGATCTGCGGCATGGGCCCGCCGAGCTCGGGCGCGCTCGCGGTGCAGCAGATCCTGGGCCTCGTGGAGCGGTTCGACCTGTCGCGCGCCGGGCCGGGCGCGCAGGCGGCCCACTGGATCAGCGAAGCCGGGCGCCTCGCCTTCGCCGACCGCAACCTCTACGTGGGCGACCCGGCCTTCGTCGACGTGCCGGCGGCCGGCATGATGGACCGCGGCTATCTCGCCTCCCGTTCGCGCCTGATCGACGGCGAGCGCTCGATGGGGACGGCGCGCGCCGGCGAGCCGCCCCGGCGCAGGGCCGGGCTTCTCGCGCCCTCCGACGCGCAGATCGAGCGCGGCACGAGCCACATCTCGATCATCGACGGCAATGGCGACGCCATTTCGATGACGACGACGATCGAGGACGGCTTCGGCGCGCGCATGATGACCAGGGGCGGCTTCCTCCTGAACAACGAACTCACCGACTTCAACTTCGCGCCGAGCGCCAATGGCGCGCCGGTGGCGAACCGGGTCGAGCCCGGCAAGCGTCCGCGCTCCTCGATGGCGCCGACGCTGGTGTTCGACGCCTTCGGGCGGCTCTACGCCGTGGTGGGCTCGCCCGGAGGCAGCCAGATCATCGGCTACGTGGTCAAGACGGTGGTGGGGCTGCTCGACTGGCGGCTCGATCCGCAGCAGGCGGTCGACTTCCCCAATTTCGGCAGCCGGAACGGCCCCACCGAGATCGAGAAGGGCACCGAGGCCGAGGGCTGGACGGCGGCGCTGGTCCAGCGCGGCCACGAGGTCCGGGCCATCGAGATGACGTCCGGTATCCAGGCCATCGTGGTCTCGCCCATCGGCTATCTCGGCGGCGCGGACAGCCGGCGCGAGGGCGTCGCGATCGGCGACTGACCGGGCTGCGCCGAAGCCACTTGATCGGCGGCCGGGCTTGGGCTCAAGCTCGGCCATGACCTTCCTTCCCGACCCCGCCGTCCTCGCGGCCTATACGCTGGCGTGCCTCGTCCTGTTCATCACGCCGGGGCCCGACATGAGCCTGTTCCTGTCGCGCACGATGAGCGGCGGTCGGCGCCACGGCGTCGCGGCCATGCTGGGCGCGCAGATCGGCTGCATCATCCACACGCTGCTGGCGGCCGTCGGGCTGTCGGCGCTGCTGAGCGCATCGGAAGCCGCCTTCACCGTGCTGAAGGTGGTCGGAGCGGGCTATCTGGGCTGGATGGCGTGGGACGCGATCCGCAACGGCTCCTCGCTCAACGTGAAAGCGGAGGCCGACCCCGAGGCGGCACGGCGCGTCGTCTGGCGCAGCTTCCTCATCGGCATCGGGATCAACCTCTCCAATCCGAAGGTCGTGCTGTTCTTCGTGACCTTCCTGCCGCAGTTCGTCAGCGCCACGGACCCTCATGCCGCGAACAAGATGGCCTTTCTCGGCCTCTATTTCGTAGCGCTGTCGATCCCGCTCGCCATCGTCATGATCCTGCTGGCGGAGCGGCTGGTGCGCTACCTCAAGAGCCGTCCGCGCGCTCTCAGGGCCATCGACTGGACCTTCGGCAGCCTGTTCGGATTGTTCGCGGTCAAGATCCTGCTGACGCAGGCGGGACGCTGACGGCCCGCGCCGCCGGTGGCGCCGCGCCGCGCCCGGCGATGAGCCAGTAGACCCAGCCCGTCACGGCGCCGGTCAGGAAGAAGGCGGCGAGCACCTGCGCCTCGGCGCCGGTCGGCAGGCGGTTGAGCCCGATGATCGCCGCCGGGAACGCCGCCGCGAGCAGGCCGGTGAGCGTCATCTGCAAGAGCGCGCCGGGCTGGCGGAACAGCTCCGTGGCGATGGCGGTCACGAGCACCGGGGCGACCAGGATGGCGAAGGCGAGCTTGAGACCCTGCCAGCCCGCCGCGAGCGCGAGGGGCGCCGGATCCTCGCCCTCGAAGGCGAGGCCGAAGATCACGTCGCCCAGCGCGCCGACGGCGCCGATGGCGAGCTTGGCCAGCGCCGGGGAGAAGGCCGTGGCCAGCGTCAGGAAGAAGCCGCCGGCCCCGAAGGCGATCAGCAGCGCCAGTGGAATGATCAGCAGGAGGCGGGCCGCGGAGCGCATCGCGGCCTCAGGCCAGGGGCGAAGTTGAAGGCGAGGCGCCGGCCTCGTCGAGCATCATGCGGGCGCGGGCCGAGAGCTTCTCGGTCTCGCTCTTGAGCTGGCCGCAGGCGGCGAGGATGTCGCGGCCGCGCGGCGTGCGCACGGGAGAGGCGTAGCCGGCGCGGAAGACGATGTCGGAGAAGCGCTCGATCCGGTCCCAGTCCGAGCATTCATAGCGCGTGCCGGGCCATGGATTGAAAGGGATCAGGTTGATCTTGGCCGGGATGCCCTTGAGCAGCCTGACCAGCTCGCGCGCGTCGGCATCGCTGTCGTTGACGCCCTTGAGCATCACGTACTCGAAGGTGATGCGGCGCGCGTTCGACAGGCCTGGATAGGCGCGGCAGGCATCGAGCAGGTCGCGGATCGGGTATTTCCGGTTCAGCGGCACGAGCTCGTCGCGCAGCTCGTCGCGCACGGCATGCAGCGAGATGGCGAGCATCGCGTTGGAGCGCGCGCCCAGCGGGCCGATCTCGGGCACCACGCCCGAGGTCGAGACGGTGATGCGGCGGCGGCCCACGGAGAGGCCGTCACCGTCGGCGATCGTGTCGATCGCGTCGGTGACGGCGTCCGCGTTGTAGAGCGGCTCGCCCATGCCCATGAAGACGATGTTGGAGACGAAGCGGCTGCCTTCGCCGGGCAACAGCCCGTCGGTCGGCGCAGTGCGGCCGGGGAAATCGCCGATCATGTCGCGGGCGACCATGAGCTGGGCGACGATCTCGGCGCTGGTGAGGTTGCGCACCAGCCGCTGCGTCCCGGTGTGGCAGAAGGTGCAGGTGAGCGTGCAGCCGACCTGGCTGGAGACGCAGAGCGTGCCGCGGTCGGTCTCGGGGATGTAGACGCATTCGATTTCGGCGCCGCGGTCATGCGGGCCGGTGGGCTGCATCTTCAGGAGCCATTTGCGGGTGCCGTCGCGCGAGACCTGGGAGGCCGTGACCTCGGGGCGGCGCAGGGTGAAGCGGGCCTCGAGCGCCGATTTCAGGTCCTTGCCGACATTGCGCATCTCGGAAAAGTCGCGCACCCCGTGATGGTAGACCCAGTTCCAGATTTGCGAGGTCCGCATCCTGAGCTCGCGCTCCGGCACGCCCGCCTCGGCCATCGCGGCCGACAGCCCTGCGCGGGTCCGTCCCACGAGCGAGGGCCTGGACGACGGCGCGGCGGTGGCCGCGGGCGCTTCAGGCGCCAGGAAAGCGAGGGCAGTCATCTGGTCAGGCATGTCCGACATCGGTCCGGGGCCACTGGCGGGAAGCGGGCCGTCCCTGCGGCGCGCAAGGCCCTGCGCCGGGAAGGCCCCACCCTATCTGGGTGCGCCTACCATGATTTGCGAGGAAATCCGAATCCCGGCGGTGGGCTCAGGGGCACTCGCGGCGCATGCGGTCCAACGCCTGGCCGAGGCCGGCGAAGGAGTAGCGGTCGGTCGTGGCGTTGCCCCGGCCCGACGTGACGTTGACGTTCACCGTCTGGCCACGGCGTGCCGCCTCGAGGAAGGCGCCTTCCTCGGCGGCATTGGCGATCCAGGCATTCTTGCCCTTGGGCGCCAGCGCGAACTTCGTCGGGCCGATGATGGCCTCGCCCGGAACGCTTTCCTTGGCGGCGAAGCCCAGCACGAAGCTCACCTCGTTGCGCACCTGCTCGCCCGGACGCGTGGTGATGAAGAGGAAGCCGGGATCGCGGTTGAGCGTCTTGGGCAGGCGCTCCTTGGGCTTGGTGAGGATGTAGCAGACCTTGGCGCGGCCCTGTCCGGAGGAATAGGCCGTCCAGTCTCCGAAGGTGCCGAGCTCGAAGGCCTGGCCCTGGCCGGGCTGGGCGGGAGCGGCCGCAGGGGCTGCCGCCGGGCGGGCCGCGGCCGGCCGGGTCTGCGCCAAGGCCGGCAGCGAGATCAGGACGGCTGAACCCAACAGGCCGGTCGCGAGAAAAGCGGTGCGAATCATGGGGGCGTATCTAGCATGGCGGGAGCGGATCGGCATGACCTCACCGCGATCGGCGATGTCAATGACATGAACCGGGCGAAATTGCGATACCGCTTATTTCTGTTCCGTTCGGCCCGGAAACATGTCACGTTCCCGGCACGCAGGAAGGCCACGGGGGTCGTGGGCCGCCTGCGACGATCATCCGCCGCAGCGGCGTCCGTTTTCCGGGGGGAAAGCGCGGGCGGCGCGGGGCGGAGGATCCGACGAGGGACAGGGATTGTCGAACCCGGCACAGTTCGCGGCATGGGTGGCCGATGTCGCGCAACGACGCGATCGGGAGGCGTTCACGCGCCTGTTCGACCATTTCGCGCCCCGCCTCAACGCCTATCTGATCAGGCTCGGCTCCGACCACGCGCTGGCGGAGGAGATCGTCCAGGACGTGATGTCGACGCTGTGGCGCAAGGCCGCCCTGTTCGACCCGGCCAAATCCTCGCTCTCGACCTGGCTCTACCGGATCGCGCGGAACCGGCGCATCGATCTCGCGCGTCGCGACAAGGGCGAGTTCGATCCGGACGAGCCGATGCTCCAGCCCGCGTCGACGCCGGATCTCGACAAGCTCATGGACGTGCAGCGCCGCGAGGAGATCGTGCGGCAGGCCATGTCCGGGCTGCCGTCCGAGCAGCTCGACCTCGTCAAGCTCGCCTTCTTCGAGGGGCTGTCGCACAGCCAGATCTCTGACGCCACCGGCCTTCCGCTGGGCACGGTCAAGTCGCGCATCAGGCTGGCCTTCACGCGGCTCAGGCGCGCGCTCGAGGCCGAGGGCGTAGTCGAAGCGACCTGAGGCCGGCCGCAGACCGGCGGCTAGAGCCGGTCGAGCGTCTCCCGCGCCCTGTCGCGATGCTCGGGCTTGATCGAGCCGGCGACCGCCGCCAGCGCCGCTGCGATCACCGCCGCGTCGTCCGTGAAGCCGAGGAAGGGGATGATGTCCGGAATGGCGTCGATCGGCAGGACGAAGTACGCGACCGCCATGATCAGCGTGTAGCGGACGCGCGCCGGGGTCGCCGGGTCGCGCGCGCAGAACCAGGCCGCCAGCACGTCCTGCGCGAAGGGCACGGAGCGGGCGACGCGGCCCAGCATGTCGAGCAGCGTCCGGCCGAGGCCATCCTCGTCGCGCGCGATCTGGCGCATCCGCTCGATTTCGGCGCGGGTGAAGCGGCTCTCGAACCTGCCTGACATGGCGATCCTCCTCGGCCCGAAGATTTGGCCCCTGGGAGCCGTCGGCGCAAGGGGGCGCGGCCCGGCGCGCATCGCTGCACGGCGGAGGGGCGCGGGTGCGGCTTTGCCGGCGGATCGGCCTGCGCTAACCGTAATGGGCAAGGGGCAAGGCCCGCAGGGCGAAACCGGACATGAAGAGAGACATGGCATGAAGCTCGAAGCGGGAATGGCCGCCATCGTCACGGGGGCTGCGTCGGGGCTTGGCGAGGCCACTGCGCGCATGCTGGCCGCGGCCGGCGTCAAGGTCGCGGTGCTCGACATGAACGCGGAGCGGGGGGCCGCCGTGGCCGCCGAGATCGGCGGCGTGTCCTGCGCCTGCGACGTGACCTCCGACGCCTCGGTGGACGCGGCGCTGTCCATGGCGCGCGCCGCGCATGGTCCGGAACGCATCCTGGTCAACTGCGCCGGCATCGCGCCCGGCAAGCGCGTGGTGGGGCGCAAGCGCGACACGGGCGAGCTCGTGGCGCATGACATGGCCAGCTTCGAGACGGTCATCGCCGTCAATCTCATCGGCACCTTCCGGATGATCGCGAAGTGCGCCGTGTCGATGGCGGCCCTCGGGCCCGCGAACGCCGATGGCTCGCGCGGGGTGATCATCAACACCGCATCGGTCGCGGCGGAGGACGGGCAGATCGGTCAGGCCGCCTATGCCGCGTCCAAGGGCGGGGTCGCGGCGCTGACGCTGCCCGTGGCGCGCGACCTCGCCTCGTCGGGGATCCGCGTGGTCACCATCATGCCCGGCCTGTTCGAGACGCCGATGTTCGCCTCGATCGCGGACGACTACCGCAAGGCGCTGGAGCAGTCCGTGCCGCACCCGTCGCGCCTTGGCCGTCCGGCCGAATATGCGGCGCTGGCGCGGTCGATCATCGAGAACGACATGCTCAACGGGGCGACCATCAGGCTCGACGGCGCGGTGAGGCTAGCGCCGAAGTGAGGGCCAGCCGCCAGTTCAGGCGGCGCGGGGACGGGCGATCAGGCTCTCGAACATCCCCAGCCCGTCCGTGCCGCCGGTGAGCGGGTCGATCAGGTTCTCGGGGTGGGGCATCATGCCGAGCACGTTCAGCCCGGCCGAATAGATGCCGGCGATTCCGCCCTGCGATCCGTTCGGGTTGGTCTCGGCCGTCACCGCTCCCGATGAGTCGCAGTAGCGGAAGGCGACGAGGCCTTCGCCCTCGAGGCGCTCCAGCGTGGCGGCGTCGCAGATGTAGTTTCCTTCGCCATGGGCGATGCAGACATCGATGGCCTGGCCCTTCGCGTAGCGATGGGTGAAGGCCGTGTCGGCGCGCTCCACACGCAGGTGCTGGCGCTTGCAGACGAAGCGCAGATGCGCGTTGCGGGCGAGGACGCCCGGAAGCAGCCCGGCCTCGCAGGCGATCTGGAAGCCGTTGCAGATGGCGAGGACGAGGCCCCCGCGCGCGGCATGCGCCCTCACCGCATCCATGATCGCGGCGCGGCCGGCGATGGCGCCGCAGCGCAGATAGTCGCCATAGGAAAAGCCGCCGGGCAGCACCACGAGGTCGGTGCGCTCGGGCAGCGCCGTGTCGGCATGCCAGGCCGGCAGGACCGCCGCCCCGACCCGGGCCAGCGCCTTCGCCACGTCGCCGTCGCGGTTCGAGCCCGGAAAGGTGATGACGGCGGCGCGCATGGTCGGCTCTTCGGTCTCAGGCGGAGATGTCGATCTTGTAGTCTTCGATGACCGTGTTCGCGAGCAGCTTGTCGCAGGCCGAGGCCAGGGCCTTCTCGGCGGCCTGGCGATCCTCGCCCCTGAGGTCGATGTCGAAGATCTTGCCCTGACGGACGGAGCCGATGCCGGCGACCCCGAGCGAGACCAGGGCGCCCTCGATCGCCTTGCCCTGCGGATCGAGAACGCCGGTCTTCAGCGTGACTGTGACGCGCGCCTTCATCCTGCCCTCGCCTGTTGCGGATCGGAGGCCCGGATGCCCGGGCCGACTCGACCCGTAAGCTGTCCCGAGCGCCTTGCCAACTGGCTTGGCGCGGCTTTGTCAGGAAGGCGGCACGTCGGCCACCTCGATCCCGTCGACGAAGGCCTGCAGATTGCGCCGGGCCGCGTCGCGATCGCCCGAAATCGAGGCGACCCTGACCTCGACCAGCCCCATGAAGACGCTGGCCTGATG
>JAIXZF010000315.1 GCA_027489835.1 Hyphomicrobiales bacterium | reverse complement strand
GACGATGTCGGCCAGCACCATGGCGATGAGGGGTTCGTCCTCGACGATGAGGACATTCAGGCTTTCAAGCAGCGCCATCGGCACATTCCCGTTCGGAGACCGAGGCGTGCGATGGGGGGGATGCTGCCTCAACCCCTGAAAAACGGAGAACGCGTCAGCCAGTTCCCTAAACTTTGAAATTCCGGTGACGCGCCCTCGTTGCCCCGGCTTCAGCGCGACGGCACGGGAGCGCCGCGCGGCAGGAACCAGGCGAGCAGCCCCACGGCCGGCAGAAACGAGCAGGCCTGATAGACCGCATCGATGCCGACCCTGTCCGCAAGCTCGCCCAGGATCGCGGCGGCCACGCCTCCAAGGCCGAAGGAGAGGCCATAGAACAGCCCGCCGATGAGCCCGATGCGCCCCGGCACAAGGTCCATGGCGTAAATCAGGATGCTGGCGAAGGCGCTGGCCATGACGAGGTTGATGACGATCGTCAGCACCCCGGTCCAGAACAGGTCGGCATAGGGCAGCGCCAGCGCGAATGGCAGGGCGCCGAGGATCGAGAACCAGATGATCCGGTCGCGTCCGATACGGTCCCCGATGATGCCGCCCGCGAGCGCCCCCACCGCAGCGGCGGCGAGGAAAAGGAACAGCATGAGCTGCGAGGTCTGCACCGAGACGCCGAAGCGCTCGATCAGGAAGAAGGTGTAGAAGGAGGTGAAGCTCGAGCTGTAGGCGTTCTTCGAGAACAGCAGCACGATCAGCACCGTCATCGCGCCGATGGTGGCGGCGGGCGACAGGGGCGGCTTGGGCGGAGCTACCGGCGCGGCCTTGCGCTTCTCGGCCTGCTCCTTGCGGAATTCGGCATAGCGACCGGCCGTCCAGACCATCAGCACCATGGCCAGCAATGCCGCCGCCGAGAACCAGGCGAGGCTGGCCTGGCCGCGGGGCACAATGATGAAGGCCGCGAGAAGTGGCCCCAGAGCGCCGCCGGTCTGCCCGCCCACCTGGAAGATGCCCTGCGCCAGGCCCTGACGGCCGCCTGAGGCATTGCGCGCCATGCGGGTCGCTTCCGGATGGAAGATGGACGAGCCGAGGCCGACGCAGGCGGCCGCGAGCAGCAGCAGAGGGTAGCTGCCGGCAAAGGCGAGGCCGATGAGGCCCATCAGCGTGAAGCCCATCCCGACCACCATGGAATGGGGCATGGGGCGGCTGTCGGTGTAATGGCCGACCACGGGCTGGAACAGCGAGGCCGTGACCTGGAAGGTCAGCGTGATCAGCCCGATCTGGCCGAAGTCGAGGCTGTAGGCCGTCTTGATGATCGGATAGATCGCCGGGATCAGCGACTGGATCATGTCGTTGAGCAGGTGCGTCGCGCTCAACGCGATCAGCACAGGCATGGCGGCGCGATGAGAGTTGGAGGCGGCGGGCTGTGCGACGGTCATGAGCGGGTCTTTGCGAAACGGCTGCGGCGGAGCCGGCTAACTGGATTCATGCCCATGACTAGCGCGTCCGGAGGCGACGCAGAAGGCATGTCAGGCCGGGCCCGGGGCCTCGGGAACGCATGCCGGGCTCCGTGCCACGGGCTTTACGCGCCCTGCCCCGGCAGCGCATGAAGGGGCCGGGTGGCCCGCGGGCCATCCTGACTCAGCAGCATGACCGGAGCCGACCGATGAGCCGCCTCGCCTTCGTCCTGAACGGACCCAACCTCAACCTGCTGGGCAAGCGGCAGCCGCACATCTACGGCCACGAGACGATGGCGGACGTGGAGACCGACTGCCGCAAGACGGCGGAAACGCATGGGCTGGAACTCCGGTTCCACCAGTCCAACCGCGAATACGAGCTGATCGACTGGATCCACGAGGCGCGCGAGGTCGCGGGCGCGATCGTCATCAATCCGGGCGCCTTCACCCACACCTCGATCGCGATCCTCGACGCGCTCAACGCCTTCGAGGGCGTGGTGATCGAGCTGCACATCAGCCAGGTCCACAAGCGCGAGAGCTTCCGGCATCATTCCTATGTGTCGCTCAGGGCGGATGCCGTGATGGCCGGCTTCGGCACGCAGGGCTACACGCTCGCCCTGCAGCGCGTGGCGCGGCTGCTCGACGCGGCCGGCTGATGGCGGCGCCATGAGTGGCCAGCGCTCCGCTGACGGCGTGTGCCGGATCGCCGTGATGGGCGCGGGCCTGATCGGCCGGCGCCACGCGGCCCATGTCGCGGCCGAACCGCTGGCCGCGCTCCATGCCATCGTCGATCCGGCGGATGCCGCCCGCGAGCATGCCGCCGCGCTCGGCGTGCCTTGGCACCGCGACTTCGCCTCCATGCTGGCGGATGGCCGGCCCGACGGCGTCATCATCGCCACGCCGAACCAGCTGCATGTGGAGCATGGGCTGGCCGCCATCGCAGCCGGGCTGCCGGCGCTGATCGAGAAGCCGCTGGCCGACGACATCGCCGCCGCCGAGGCCATGATCGCAAAAGCCGAGGCCGCCTCCGTGCGGATCCTGACCGGCCACCATCGGCGGCACAATCCGCTGGTGCGGCGCGCCAAGGCGGCCATCGACGCCGGCAGGCTCGGACGCATCGTGACGGCGCATGCCTTCTTCTGGCTGATGAAGCCGGACAGCTATTTCGAGACGCCCTGGCGGCGCGAGGCCGGGGGCGGGCCCGTGCTGCTCAACATGAGCCACGACATCGACCTCATGCGCCATTTCTGCGGCGAGATCGAAGCCGTGCAGGCCTTCCAGTCGCGCGCCGTG
>JAIXZF010000239.1 GCA_027489835.1 Hyphomicrobiales bacterium | reverse complement strand
TCCTACGCGGGAAATGACGAGGCCGCCGCGGCCTTCTCCCGGGAAACCGGCATTCCGACCTACAAATGGGACGTGTCGGATTACGACGCCTGCGTCGCCGGCATCGCCGCGGTCGAGGCCGCCCATGGGCCGATCGAGGTGCTGGTCAACAATGCCGGCATCACCAAGGACGGCATGTTCCACAAGATGACCAAGGACCAGTGGTACGGCGTCATCAACACCAACCTCAATTCGCTGTTCAACATGACCCGCCCGGTCTGGGAAGGCATGCGCGCCCGCAAGTTCGGCCGCGTCATCTGCATCTCCTCGATCAACGGGCAGAAGGGCCAGATGGGCCAGGTGAACTACTCCGCCGCCAAGGCGGGCGACATCGGCTTCGTCAAGGCGCTGGCGCAGGAAGGCGCTCGCGCCGGCATCACCGTCAACGCCATCTGCCCGGGCTACATCGCCACCGAGATGGTCAAGGCCATCGACCCGGCCGTGGTCGAGAAGAACATCCTGCCGCTGATCCCGGTCGGCCGCCTCGGTGAGCCCGAGGAGATCGCCCGCGCGGTCGTCTTCCTCGCGGCGGACGAGGCCGGCTTCATCACCGGCTCGACGCTCTCGGCCAATGGCGGCCAGTACATGGCGTGAGGCAGCGGCAGGCGCTTGCGCCCGCCAGCGACTTGCGTCATCGCGAGCGAAACGAAGCGGTCCGGATCGGCGCGCCGGTCTGGACCTTTTCTTTGCCCGGCATCTCGCCACGACAGCTGAACCCATGCGCCCCGCCCTCTCCCGCCACACGCTGATCGGGCTGCTCGCCATCCTGATGTGGGGCCTGCTCGCGCTGCTCACCGATCTGACCAAGGGCGTGCCGCCTTTCCTGCTGACCGCGCTGACCTTCGCCATCGCGAGCGCCTTCGGCCTCGCGGTGCTGGCCGCGACGGGACGTCTGGCCCTGCTGCTTCAGCCCTGGCCGGCCCTCGCCGTCGGCATTGGAGGGCTGTTCGGCTCGCACGCCTTCTACTTCTCCGCGATGAAGGCCGCGCCGGCCGCCGAGGCCAGCCTCATCGGCTATCTCTGGCCGCTGCTGATCGTGCTCATGTCCGGCCTGCTGCCCGGCGAGCGGCTGAAGCCCGGGCACATCGCGGGCGCCTGCCTGGGCTTCGCCGGCATCGCGGCGCTGGCGCTCGGGAAGGGCGGGCTGGGCGAAGCCGGCCTGCCGCTGTTCGGGTATCTGATGGCCTTCCTGTTCGCGCTGACATGGGCCGCATATTCCGTGCTGTCGCGGCGCATGGCGGCGGTGCCGACCGAAGCGGTGGTGGCCTTCTGCATCGGCACGGCTGTGCTGGCCGCGCTCACCCACCTTGCCGTCGAGCCGCCGATGTGGCCGGGCGAGACGCGCCAATGGCTCGCCATGCTGCTGCTCGGGCTCGGGCCGACCGGGGCCGCCTTCTTCTTCTGGGACATCGGCATGAAGAAGGGCGACATCCGCTTCCTCGGCACGGCCTCCTATGCCGCGCCGGTCATCTCCACCCTCGCGCTCGTGCTGGCCGGCCGCGCAGAGGCGGGGTGGACGCTGGCGCTCGCCTGCGCGCTCATCGTTGCGGGGGCGCTGATCGCCTCGCGGCCCTCAGCCGCCTGACGCCGCGCGCGGCGTCGGCCGCCAGCCGGGCGGCGCCATCTCGAAGCCTGCGAAGTCGAAGCCCGGCGCCACCGTGCAGCTCACCAGCGTCCAGGCGCCGAGGCTGGTCGCGGTCTGCCACCAATGCGCCGGCACCACCAACTGGGGCTTCTGCCGCATCCTGAGTTCGGGCCCGAGCCGGTGCGCCTCCGCGTCATGGCCGTCCGGCGACAGGGTGATCGCCATCGGCGCGCCGGCATGCCAGTGCCAGATTTCCGCCGCGTCGACCCGGTGCCATTCCGACGCCTCGCCGACGCCGAGGAGGTAGTGGATCGCGGTCGAGGCGGGACGGCCACCCTCGACGAGCCGCGTGTCCCTGAACGTCTCGCGGTAGAAGCCGCCCTCGGGATGCGGCTTGAGCCCGAGCAGTTCCACCACCTCCGCGGCGCTCATTCCGCCGATCGACGATGCGCTCATCTCAGCCCCTGAACTCGTTCTTCATGCGGCGCAGCGCGGCGAAGCTCGCACCGGCATCGGCCGCGCCGGTCAGCGCCATCAGCGCCGGCTCCCCGGCCCTGAGGAACGGATTGGTCGCCTTCTCCTCGCCGAGCGTCGTCACGGCCCAGAAATCCTGCGCCTCCGCCCGCCGCGCCGCCTCCTGCGCCCGCGCTTCGATGGCGGCATTGCCCGGCTCGACATGCCGCGCGAAGCGCGCATTCGAGAAGGTGTAGTCATGCCCGGTGACGAGCGTCACATCGTCTGGCAGCGCGGCCAGGCGCGAGAGCGCCTGCCAGAGCTGGGGCGCCGTGTCGCCCGAAAGCCGGCCGCAGCCCATGACGAAGGCGACGTCGCCCACCAGCGCCATCTTGCCGGCCTGGCTGACCCAGGTCACATGGCCCGCCGCATGGCCGGGCGTGTCCCATATCTCGAACAGCGTCTCGCCGAGGCGGATCTGATCGCCCTCGCCCACGATCCTGTCGAGCGGCGCGACCTTGCCGGCAGCGGCCGGTCCGATCACCTCGCAGCCGGTGCGCCGGGTCAGGTCCTCGACGCCCTGGATGTGGTCGGCATGCTCGTGGGTGATGAACAGATGGCTGATCGACCAGCCCTTTGCGACGGCCGCCGCGTGGACGGCCCCGGCATCCGGCGCGTCCACGGCGGCGCACAGATCGGTGGCGGTGTCGCGGAGCAGCGCGCCGCAATTGTCCGACAGGCAGCGAAAGACATGAAGTTCGAGCACGATAAACCCTTTCGCGAGGAGGATGGGGCATCTTGGAAGCAAGCCCTTGCGCTTGTCCAGCAACACGCCATCCTGTGGCCGTGAGCTTCGACCCATGAGCACCGACGTCGTCGACCTGCGCAGTTTCTACGCCAGTCCGCTCGGGCATGTCGCCCGCCGTTTCATCGGCCGGGCCGTCCTGCGGCTGTGGGATAACGTCGCGGGCGCCCGGCTCGTCGGCATTGGCTATGCGGTGCCCTACCTCACCCTTCTGCGCGACGGGGCGGAACGCAGCCTGGCCTTCATGCCGGCGACGCAAGGCGTGGTGAACTGGTCGGCCGGCGGCCGCGGCTCGGCCTCCGCGCTGGTCGACCCGCTGCTGCTGCCGCTGGACGATTCCTCGATCGATCGCGTGATCCTGGCCCACGCCATTGAGGCGAGCGAAAGCGCCGAGGACCTGCTGGCCGAGTGCTGGCGCGTGCTGGCGCCCGGCGGCCGGCTGATGCTGATCGCCCCGAACCGGCGCGGGCTGTGGGCGCGCATCGACGCGACGCCGTTTGGCCATGGCCGGCCCTTCTCGCGCCACCAGCTGGAGAAGCTGATGCGCGCCACCATGTTCTCGCCAGAGCAATGGTCCGAAGCGCTCTACACCCCGCCGCTTAGGAGCCAGTCCGTGCTGCGCTCGGCGGCGGCCTGGGAGAAGGTCGGCTCCGGCCTCGGGCTGCCCTTCGCCGGGGTGCACGTCATCGACGCGACCAAGCAGTTCTACCGGGTGGCGCCGGCCAAGAATCGCCGCGCCTTCGCCTGGCGCCAGGTGCTCGCTCCGCTGCCCGAAGCCGCCCCCTCGGCAGGGCTCGGCGCCAGCGCCGACGCCGCCCAAACTTGACAGCGGCCCTCCGCGCCGCCACATCAGCCGCGCATTGGGGTCCCCAGCGGCCCGGCGCCGCAGCCATCCCGGTCCCGACGACAGCCTCGTCGCCGGGCCAGAAACGGTCGGCGGCGGCCGGCAGCCACCTGAACCAGCCTCCGGACCAAACGCAGCATGAGAAGCTATCTCGACTTTGAAAAGCCCGTCGCCGATCTCGAGGCGAAGGTCGACGAGCTGAAGGCCATGGCCGCCAAGGGCGACGCGGTGGCCATCGGCGAGGACATCGCGCGGCTCGAGGTCAAGGCCGACCAGTCGCTGAAGGCCCTCTACGGCGCGCTCACCCCCTGGCAGAAGACACAAGTCGCCCGCCATCCGCAGCGCCCGCACTTCATCGATTACTGCAGCAGGCTCATCACCGAGTTCACGCCCCTCGCCGGCGACCGCGGCTTCGGCGAGGACGAGGCCGTCATCGGCGGCTTCGGCCGCTTCCAGGGCGAGCCGGTCTGCGTGCTCGGCCAGGAGAAGGGCTCGAACACCGAGACCCGGCTCAGGCACAATTTCGGCATGGCGCGGCCCGAGGGATACCGCAAGGCCGTGCGCCTTATGGAGCTGGCGGACCGCTACGGGCTGCCGGTCCTGTGCTTCGTCGACACGGCCGGCGCCTTTCCCGGCATCGAGGCCGAGGAGCGCGGCCAGGCCGAGGCCATCGCGCGCTCCACCGAGGCCTGCCTCGCGCTGGGCTCGCCGAACGTGGCCGTGATCATCGGCGAGGGCGGCTCCGGCGGCGCCGTGGCCATCGCCACCGCCAACCGGGTCATCATGCTCGAGCACTCCATCTATTCGGTGATCTCGCCCGAGGGGGCGGCCTCCATCCTGTGGCGCGACGCGGCCCGCGCGCAGGACGCCGCCACCGGCATGAAGATCACCGCGCAGGACCTGTTGCGCTTCGGCGTCATCGACCGGATCGTGTCGGAGCCCTCCGGCGGCGCGCACAGGGCGCCGGACGAGGCCATCGAGCGGGCGGGCCACGCCATCGCCGGCTCGCTGGAGGAATTGCGCGGCCTCTCGCCGGATCAGATCAGGGCCCAGCGCGCCGAAAAGTTCCTCGCGATCGGCCGCAAGCTCGGCTGACCCCTTTACCTCGCTCCGCTTCGCCACAGTTTGGCCGTTAAGGAACGGTTGACCATAGGCCCACATCGGCCGGGCTTGTGGTAACCATCCGGCAAGGCTAACGGTTATAGTGCGCCTCGTGACATCCGGCGTCCCGGGTTGGGACGTCCGCTTCAGGATCATTGCCTTGCGTCTGTTGCCTGTCTCGCTCGCCCTTGTCGTCGCCCTCGGTCTCGCAGCCTGCGAGGACAGCCGCTATCGCGGCGCGGCCCGTCACAACATCCCGATTCCGAATGAGGTCTACGCCCTCATGTCGGAACGCGGCATGACCAAGAACGACCCCGTGCTGATCCGCTCCTTCAAGAAGGAGTCGGAACTCGAGATCTGGAAGATGGCGCGGGATGGGCAGTACAAGCTGCTCAAGACCTATCCGATGTGCCGCTGGTCAGGCCAGCTCGGCCCCAAGAAGCGCGAGGGCGACCGCCAGGCGCCGGAGGGCTTCTACAACATCACGCCCGCGCAGATGAACCCGAACTCGGCGTTCTACCTGTCCTTCAACATGGGCTACCCGAACAATTTCGACCGCACGCATGGCCGCACCGGCTCGCATCTGATGGTGCACGGCGCCTGCTCCTCGGCCGGCTGCTACTCGATGACGGACGACCAGATCGCCGAAATCTACGCCATCGTCCGCGAGGCGCATAATGGCGGCCAGGCCGCGGTGCAGATGCAGGCGCTGCCGTTCCGCATGACGCCCGAGAACCTCGCCCGTCATCGCTACGACGCCAACATGGCCTTCTGGCGCAACCTCAAGGAAGGCTCCGACCTGTTCGAGGTCGCGCGCGCCGCCCCCAAGGTCTCGGTCTGCCAGGCGCGCTACGCCTTCAACCGCACCGAGGATTGCCGCGAGGACCCGGCCGAGCAGCAGGTCGCCGCCGCCGCGGCCGAGAAGCGGCGCAAGGACGAGGCCGAGGTCGCAGCCCTCGTGGCCAAGGGCACGCCCGCGATCAAGCTGGTCTATCAGGATGGCGGCCAGCACCAGAAGTTCACCGAGGTGCTCGTCGCCTCCGGCAGCGAGGCGCTGGAGCGCAACGC
>JAIXZF010000150.1 GCA_027489835.1 Hyphomicrobiales bacterium | reverse complement strand
GTCTCCCGTTCCAGCTGACCCATGGCAAGCCAGTTCACGCGTCGCAGCACACTTGCAGGCTTGAGCGCCGTTGGAGCCAGGGCATTGGCGCCGGCGCTCGGCGCGTTGGCGGCGGCTTCGCCGGCCATGGCCCAGTCGAACGGCGTCCCCGCCTTCCCCGGCGCTCTGGGCGATGGCCAGCGCTTCGATCCGGCAGGGGTGGCGGAGCTCGCCCGGGCCGTGTCCAAACGGCCGATGGTGGCTCTCTCTAATGATCTGCCCGATGGCCTCGGAGCCATTTCGCTCGACGCGCTCGCCAGCATCAGGATGCCGCAGCAGAACTGGATATGGGCGGGCGAGCAGCGCGGCTTCACGGTCGAGCCGCTGCACCGCGGCTCCATCTTCAACAACCCGGTCGCGATCTTCGTCGTCGAGGACGGGCAGGTCCGCAGGATCGGCTTCGACAAGTCGCGCTTCGACTACACCCGCACCCCGGTGCCGCAGACCCAGGCCGATCTCGGCTTCTCGGGTTTCAGGCTCTCCTTCTCGGGCGAGCGCCTGCAGGACGCGGCGATCTTCCAGGGCGCGACCTTCTTCCGCGCCGTGGCGCGAGGCCAGATGTTCGGTGCCATCGCGCGCTCGCTCGTGCTGCGGCCGGGCGAGCAGCGTGGCGAAGAGGTCCCCGTCTTCCGCGCCTTCTGGATCGAGCGCCCCGGCCCCGCCGCGACCGCGCTGACCGTGCACGCCCTGATCGATTCCGACAGCGCCACCGCGGCGGTCAGGATGACGATCAGGCCAGGCGACCTGACGATCAACGATGTGGAGCTCACGCTGTTCGCCCGGGTTCAACTCGACAATGTCGGTTTCGGCGGCATGATGGGCAACTACCTCTTCGCTCCGCAGCGCCGCCGCATCTTCGACGATGTGCGACCGGCCGTGCACGAGGTCGGCGGCCTTCAGCTCCGCACCGGCGCCGGCGAATGGGTCTACCGCCCCGTCAACAACCCCGAGCAGCTTCAGGTCTCGGCCTTCGTCGACAACAACCCGCGCGGCTTCGGGCTCGTCCAGCGAGAGCGCGACTACACCGCCTATCAGGACGACGACCAGCGCTACGAGCTCCGTCCCAGCGTCTGGGTCGAGCCGCTCGGCGATTGGGGAGCCGGCTCGGTGCAGTTGCTCGAGGTGCCGACCGACAACGAGATCAACGACAACGTCATCGCCCATTGGCGGCCGCGCCAGCCGCTTGCTGCCGGCTCGGAGACGACCATCTCCTATCGCCAGTTCTGGTGCTGGCAGCCGCCGGAGGCTCCGCCCGTCGCGACCGTGCGGGCCACGCGCCAGGGCCGCGGTTCGCAGGGCCGCAGGCGGCGCTTCTTCGTCGATTTCGTGGGCGAAGCCCTCGCCGACGCCACATTGGCGCCCACTGTCAAGGTCATCCTCTCCGCGACTCCGGGCACGATTCACAACATGCGGCTGTGGCCCTATCCCGAACGCCGGACCATGCGGGTCTCCTTCGAGCTCGACCCCGGGACCGACAATGCCTGCGAACTCAGACTGCAACTTGAAGCGGGCGGAAAGCCTGTCTCGGAGACCTGGCTGAATCGATGGACTCCGTAGTCGACATGCAGCCCCGCTCGGCGGAAGCCGGCCCGCGGGACGCCCTGCCGCCGGAAAATCGCCTGGACATGCCGGTTCAATCCTTCCGTCGCTGGAGCCGGAAGGAGGAGCGCAAACCGGCCCGGCCCGCCGATTGGCGCACGCCCTGGCTTTCGCGGCTGTTCGTGTTCGGAGGCGCCTTCCTGCTCACGGCCTATGGCGTGCGCGAGATGTACGAGGTCGTCTCGGTCAGCCGCACGACGCTCCTGCAGTACATGCTGCTCGCCTTCTTCACGGTGAACTTCTCGTGGATCGCCGTGGCCTTCACCAGTTCCGTGCTCGGCTTCCTGGTGCTGTCCTTCGGCAGGGGCCGAACGCCACGCGCGAACGAGCTCAAGGCGCGCACCGTGGTGGTGATGCCGATCTACAATGAATCGACCGCGCGCACCTTCGCAGCGGTCGCCGCCATCCGTGAATCGGTCGACGCCACCGGTCTTGGCGAGCATTTCGATTATTTCATCCTGTCCGACACGACCAACCCCGACATATGGGTGGCCGAGGAGCGGGCATTCCTCGCCCTGCGCGACCGCCTCGGGCCCGATGCGAGGCTCTTTTACCGGCACCGCCCGAAGAACCATCACCGCAAGGCCGGCAACATCGCCGATTTCGTCATGCGCTGGGGCGGACATTACGAGCACATGGTCGTCCTCGACGCGGACAGTCTGATGACCGGCACCTGCATCGTGCGCCTCGCCGCCGCAATGGAGGCCGACCCCGACGCCGGCATCATCCAGTCACTGCCGCTCATCATCAACCGCAACACATTGTTCGCGCGCCTCCAGCAATTCGCGGCGCGCGTCTACGGACCGGTGATCGCGACGGGCCTCGCCCAATGGTCGGGGCGCGACTGCAACTACTGGGGCCACAACGCCATCATCCGCACCGCTGCCTTCGCGGCGCATTGCGGCCTGCCGGACCTCAAGGGCAAGCCGCCCTTCGGCGGGCACATCCT
>JAIXZF010000153.1 GCA_027489835.1 Hyphomicrobiales bacterium | reverse complement strand
TCGCGCCAGATCCTGCGCGACGCGGCCATCGGCGCCGCCTTCGCGCTGATCGCCTATCTCGGCTTCGCCAAGACGCTGAACATCAACATCGGCGCGGGCCTGATCGAGAACGCCATCGAGTGGGCCATCGCGGCCGTGCGGGGACGCTGACATGGACGGCTTCAACGGTCTGATGTCAGGGTTCGCCGTCGCGCTGACCCCGATGAACCTTCTATGGTGCCTGGTGGGCACCACGCTTGGCACGGCCATCGGCGTGCTGCCGGGGCTGGGGCCAGCGCTCACCATCGCGCTCCTGCTGCCCATCACATTCAAGGTCGAGCCGACCGCCGCGTTCATCCTGTTCGCGGGCATCTATTACGGCGCCATGTATGGCGGATCGACCACCTCGATCCTGCTCAACACGCCGGGCGAAAGCGCCTCCATCGTCACCTCGATGGAGGGCAACAAGATGGCCCGCAACGGCCGCGCGGGCGCGGCGCTCGCCACTGCCGCCATAGGCTCCTTCGTGGCGGGGACCATCGGAACGCTCGGCATCGCCTTCCTTGCCCCGCTGGTCGTGGACTGGGCGCTGAAATTCGGTCCTCCCGAGTACTTCGCGCTTATGGTGCTGGCCTTCACCACCGTCTCCGCCGTTCTCGGCAACTCGGCGGTGCGCGGGCTGAGCGCGCTGTTCTTCGGCATCTTCCTCGGGTTGATCGGCATCGACCTGCAGACCGGGCAGGCGCGCTTCACCTTCGGGCTGCAGGAACTGCTCGACGGCATCAACGTGATTGTCGTTGCGGTCGGCCTCTTCGCGGTGGGCGAGACGCTCTACAACGCGGCCAAGCGGGAAAGCGGCGGCGACCAGATCACGCCGCTCAAGGGCTCGCTGATGATGACCAAGCTTGAATGGAAGCGCTCCATCGGTCCCTGGCTGCGCGGCACGGCCTTCGGCTTCCCCATCGGCGCGATGCCGGCGGGCGGAGCCGAAATCCCGACCTTCCTGAGCTATTACACAGAGAAGAAGCTTTCAAAGCATCCCGAGGAGTTCGGGACCGTGGGCGCGATCGAGGGCGTGGCCGGGCCGGAAGCGGCCAACAACGCCTCGGCGGCGGGCGTGCTCGTGCCGATGCTCACGCTTGGCCTGCCGACCTCGGCGACGGCAGCGATCATGCTCTCCGCCTTCCAGAGCTACGGCATCAACCCCGGCCCGCTGCTGCTCCAGACGCAGCCGGCGCTGGTCTGGGGCCTCATCGCATCGCTTTTCATCGGCAACGTGATGCTACTGGTGCTGAACCTGCCGCTGATCGGGCTATGGGTGAAGATGCTCAACATCCCGGCCCCGCTGCTCTATGCCGGCATCCTGGTGTTCGCCACGATCGGCACCTACGGGATCAGCCAATCCTATGTCGACCTGATGCTGCTCTACGCCATCGGCATCGTCGGCTACCTGATGCGGCGATACGACTTCCCCACCGCGCCGGTCATCATCGGCATGATCCTGGGGCCGCTGGCTGAGCAGAACTTCCGCCAGGCGATGACGATCTCGGCGGGCGACTGGACGATCTTCGTCACCCGCCCGCTCTCGCTGACCATCCTGATCATCGCGCTGGGGCTGGTGCTGGCGCCGAAGCTCTACGAGATGGCGAAGGGCCGCCGTCCGCCCGTATTGAGTTGAGCTTCAACGATTCTGGATCGGGGCCGCTGGCGCAAGCTGGCGGCCCTTTTCGTTGGAGGGCGGATCGAGCGCTGCGCGGGACGTCTTTGCCAGTGAAGTCAGCGCTTGCCGTCATGGCGAGCGCAGCGAAGCAATCCAGATGTCATCAACCGTCCTCATCCTGAGCTTGTCGAAGGACGACCTCCAGATAGGCGCCAACTGGATATCATCCTTCGACAAGCTCAGGATGAGGATTGGGGAGCGTTCGAACGCTGGATTGCTTCGCGGCGTTAGCAATGACGGGAGATGGCCGTGCGGCGTCCGGCTGCCTACGCCAGCAGCCTCACCAGCCAGAGCGCGATGCCGGGCACGGCGAGCACCAGCGCGAGGCGGATAATGTCGGCGGCGATGAAGGGCAGCACGCCGCGATAGGTGGCGGTGATCGGCACGTCCCGCGCCATGGCGTTGATGACGAAGACGTTGAGCCCGATGGGCGGGGCGGTCAGCCCGATGCCGACCACGATCAGCACGAGGATGCCGAACCAGATGGCGACCTCATCGGCCGGGAAGCCGAAATCCAGCCCCTGGATCACGGGGAAGAACACCGGCAGCGTCAGTAGGATCATGGCGAGCTCATCCATGACCGCGCCGAGCAAGATGTAGAAGGCGAGCATGGCAATCAGCACCATGTAGGGCGACAGCCCTGAGGCGCCGACCATCTCGGCAGCCAGGGTCGGCACCCGCGAGAGCGCGAGGAAGGCGCCGAAGACCTCCGCGCCGAGCAGGATGATGAAGATCATGCCGGAGGTCTCGGCGGTCTGGCGAAGGGCCTCCAGAACGTCCCTGAGGCTCAGCGTGCGCTGTCCGACGCCGATCAGCAGCATGGCGATGGCGCCGACGGCCGCGCCCTCGGTCGGCGTGAAGACGCCGCCATAGATCCCGCCGACGACCACGACGGCGAGCGCGATGGCGGGCATGACGGAGGCATCGACCAGCACGACGAGCCCGGCCAGAGCCGCGAACTTCAGCGCGTCGTCCCAATCGAGCGCGCCGCGTGCCCACTGCGCGGCGCTGGCGGCTAGGATCGCGCCGGCCACCAGCTTCGGCCACATGGGCTGAGGCGCAAGCTCCGTCACGACCGGCTCTGCCATCGGTGCGAGCGCGGGATTGCGGCGGACCATGATGGCGATGGTGATGCAATAGAACAGCGCCGCCAGGAGGCCGGGGATCAGCGCTGCCTGGAAGAGCTTGGCGATGTTCTGCTCGGTGGTGATGGCGTAGACGACGAGGATCACCGAAGGCGGGATCAGGATGCCGAGCGTGCCGCCCACCGCGATGGTGCCGGTGGCGAAGCCGTGGTCGTAGCCGTATTTCCGCAGCTCCGGCAGGGCGGCGCGGCCGAAGGTGGCCGTGGTGGCGACCGAGGACCCGCAGATGGCGCCGAAGGCCGTGCAGGCGCCGATGACCGCCATGGCCAGCCCGCCCCTAAAGCGGCCGAACAGTCCTTCGGAGGCCTTGAACAAAGAGCGCGCGATGCCCGCCCGCTCAGCCAGCGCGCCCATCAGGATGAAGAGCGGGATGACCGAGAGCGTGTAGTTGGCGAACTGGTGGTAGGTGTTGGTCTTGATGTAGGCCATGAAGGCCGCGCCGCTGGACAGCTGCGTGTAGCCCACCGCGCCGACCAGCAGCATGGACAGCCCGATGGGCGCACGCAGCGCGATCAGCGCCAGCATCACGCCGAAGCCGATCAGGGCGAGCATCATGCCGCTCACGGGCTGCGACCAATCAAACGCAAGGCCGTGGCAAGGCTGGTGATAACCAGAAGCACGCAGAGCACGCAGGCCAGCGCAATGGCGGGCCAGACGGCGAGCTGGAGCTGCATGGTCGTTTCGCCCGTATGGCGCGCGTCGAGAGCGCCCAATGCGAGCCCATAGGCGCACAGACCCATGAAGCCGGCAAAGGCGAGATCCCAGACGGCATCGAGGCCATCGCGCAGGCGCGGCGGAAGGCGCTGGGTGAAGGTGTCGACCATGATGTTGCCGCGCCTGGCCTGGGTGTAGGGCAGATAGGCGAAGACAGCGACGGCGGTGGCCATCTTCACGAACTCGAAATCGCCCTCCACCGGCTGCGAGAACAGCCAGCGGCCCAGAATGCTGACGACGACGAGGCCCGCGACGGCGAGAGCCAGCAGGCCGCCGGCAATGGCGACGAGGCCGGTGAGCCGCTCGACGGGGGATGGACGCATCCCCACCGGAGTGTCGTCACTGGCCATGAGCGGCTCGAAATCCAGTCCTGTTTGAGAAGGCGCGGACGGCGGCACGCGCCGCCCGCGCGACGCCGGGCTCAGCCGGCGATGGCTTCGTACTTGGCGACGAGGCGGCGGGCATCGGCGATCAGCGCCGCGCCATCGAGGCCCCTGCCCTTCACCTGCTCGATCCAGGCCGAATGCACCGGTTCAGTCGCCTTGATCCAGCGCTGCTTCTCCTCTTCGGAGATGGCGCTGATGGTGTTGCCCGAGCGGGCGCGTACCATGGCGGAAACCGTCTGGGCCTCGTTGTCCCACATCGGGCCGGCCAGAGCGGCGAAGGCCTGGCCGGAATTGGCATCGATCACGGCGCGCAGCTCGGGGGCGAGGCCTTCGTAACGCGCCTTGTTCATCGAGAGGAAGAAGCTCGCTGTGTAGAGCGTCGGCGAGCCCGGGATCTCCGTGTGGAAGCGCACCAACTCGTGCACTTTGACCGCCGGCACCACCTCCCACGGGATGACCGCGCCGTCGATGACGCGCTGGGCCAGGCTCTCGGGCACCTGCGGCACAGGCATGCCGACCGAGGTCGCGCCCAGCGCCTTCAGCGCCTCGCCGGCCAGCCGCGTCGGGTTGCGCAGCTTGAGGCCCTTGAGGTCGTCCATGGTGCGCACCGCCTTGTTGGCGTGGATGACGCCGGCGTCATGGGCCCAATAGGCGATCAGCTTCACGTCCTTCACTTCGTCCTTGAGGTGCAGGTCCGCGAACTCCTGCGCGGCGCGGGCGTTCACGATGGCGCGCTTCGAGGCGATGAAAGGCAGCTCGAACACCTCCGTCGCCGGGAAGCGGCCGGGCGTGTTGCCGGGCAGCGTCCAGACAATGTCGGCGACGCCATCGCGCGACTGGTCGAAGAGCTGCGGCGGCGTGCCGCCCAGCTGCATGGCCGGGAAGATGTCGATCTTCAGCCGGCCCTGGCTCTCGGCCTCGACCTTGCGCGCCCACGGGGCGAGAAGCTTGGCATGGGCGTTGGAGACGGGCGGCAGGAAGTGGTGGAGCCTCAGCGTCGTCACGCCCTGCGCGCGCGCGCCGGTGACGATCGAGGGCATGGCAAGCGAGGCCGCGGCGGCGGCCGCGCCCGCGCCGAACTGGCGGCGAGTGATGGTCATGGGTGTCCTCCGGTCAGGTTCTGACGAACCAGTTGCGAACCCCGCGCTCTGTCCCGCCCGAGAGGGCGAGGGCCGAGGAGCCGGCGCGTTGCGGTCACTGCCATCGTGATCCCGATTTTGGCCTGCCCGTCAATAGCGCGGCGGATTTGTCCGGCTGCCGGACGAGCCCTTCACCGCGGCGCGCCTTGGCCCTTGCCAAATCCCGCGCCCGCCTTCATACACCAGCCGCACGGAGACGTGGCCGAGCGGCTGAAGGCACTCGTTTGCTAAATGAGCATACCTGGAAACGGGTATCATGGGTTCGAATCCCATCGTCTCCGCCACCCACCCCCTCAAAAAGTCTCGCCTTGAAGGCCAGTAGCGCAAGCCGCGGCGAAGTCGCGGCTTTTCGCGCTCAATCCGTTTCCCGCTTCGGAAGGCACTGTCAGAGGAAAACCAGCTCTCGTGACGGACTGGCCGCATTACCCTCCCTGGCATGACGCGCCCTGCTCTCTTCCGCTACTTCAGGACGTCGCCCGAGATCATCCGCCTGGCGGTGATGATGTACGTCCGGTGCCCGCTGTCGTTGCGCAACGTCGAGGACCTGCTGCACGAGCGCGGCATCGACATCACCCATGAGACGGTGCTGGTGTGGAGGGGGCGGTTTGGGCAGGTCTTTTTGACCTGAATGATCCGCACCCACGAAACCGGGTCGTCCGAATCTTACGTTTTCCGCGCCATTTTCCGTGATTGGAGGGAACGAAAGACCAAGAAGGCAAGCCAGTGTTCGCTGCTTGGTGCGGCCCTTCGGGGCGGAGACTCAGAAGGCGTCCATCCTTAAGCAGGAAACGCTCGACGTGGCGGCGCTCAAAGGGCGCACGAGGGAACAGGCTCGACCGTCAGCCCGTGAACCAGAGCAAATCGCCGCCGCCTGCCATCGGATTCGCCTGCGTGTTCAGGTTGAGCTCACCAGGTGCGACGCTCACCAGCCTTTCCGACGACGAGAGCGGGCGATGATGCGCGTCCGGCGCATGCGAAGCCTGCAGAAATTCGCCACACTCAACGGCTCGATTCACAATCACTTTAACCAGGAACGCACCCCCACCTCACGAGCCAATTTCAAGGAACGACGCACTGCCGCTCTCGCTCAGTGGCGTCAGCTCGGCACGGCCTGAACGAACGCAGGCCTGGGGCGAAATCCCAGACGTTCTTGGTTTGTCTGACAGTACCTTTTTTGGTTTGTCTGACAGCACCGATTTCGCTTATGGCCTTGATCTAGCCTAAGTGGCGTGCCGTTTCTTCAGGAGATAGCAATGTCCAATTCAAGCCCGGTCCTCGATGGACTGCTCACCAACGTCGTATTCGACGAACAGCTCGTCAATGGCACTGCCCAGCTTCTCGATGCCACCGTGGACTTCACCGACGTGGATGGCAACTTCAATGGTGGCGATCTCGTCGTCAGCGGGCTTCTGGCCGAGGACAGTGTCGGCATCCGCAATGAGGGCACCGGTGCGGGGCAGATTGCCGTCACCGGCAGCGATGTCCGCTTCGGCAATGTCGTCATCGGCAACTTCACCGGCGGCACGGCGGGAACCCCCCTGGTGGTCAGCTTCAACGCCATTGCCACGTCGGCCGCAATCGATGCGCTGCTCCAGAGCCTGACCTATGCCAACAGCTCTGACACGCCCACCGCCACGCGCAATCTGATCATCACGATCCATGATGCAGCTGGCGCCGCAGCCATCCAGCTCACCAGTTTCACCGAGATCACCGGCCTGGCCAACCCTTTCAATGGCGTCGATGTAGGATTGCTCAGTGTCCCCAGCTTCGCCGATCTCGATGGCGATGGCGACCTTGACGCCCTGGTCGGGGAGGATGGCGGCACCGTCCGCTACTGGCGCAACAATGGCACGGCGCTGGCCCCGGTTTTCGCCGAGCAGGTGGGCGCTGCCAACCCCTTTAATGGCGTCGATGTGGGCGCCTTCAGCACCCCCAGCTTTGCTGATCTCGATGGCGATGGCGACCTTGATGCCCTGATCGGAGAGTATGACGGCTTCCTCAACTACTACCGCAACATCGGCACGGCGCTGGCCCCGGTCTTCGCCGAGCAGGTGGGCGCTGCCAACCCCTTCAATGGCGTCGATGTGGGATTACACAACGCCCCCACCTTTGCGGATCTCGATGGCGATGGCGACCTAGATGCCTTTATCGGGGAGGATGACGGCACCCTCAACTACTACCGCAACATCGGCACGGCGCTGGCCCCGGTCTTCGCCGAGCAGGTGGGCGCTGCCAACCCCTTCAATGGCGTCGATGTTGGCGGCTACAGCGCCCCTACATTCGACGATCTTGACGGCGATGGCGACCTCGACGCCTTGATCGGGGAAGTTGACGGTATCCTCAACTACTACCGCAACGACGGCACGGCGCTGGCCCCGGTCTTCGTCGTGCAAACCGGCGCTGCCAATCCCGTCAATGGCGTCGATGTGGGAAGTTACAGCAACCCCAGCTTCGCCGATCTTGACGGCGATGGCGACCTTGATGCCCTGATCGGGGAGGTATTCGGCACCTTACGCTACTGGCGCAATACCGCATCGGCAGCCTCGACTCCGGCCTTCACCGAGCAGACCGGCGCTGCCAACCCCTTCAATGGCGTCGATGTGGGATTGGTCAGCGCCCCCAGCTTCGCCGATCTCGATGGCGATGGCGACCTGGACGCCCTGATCGGGGAGGGATTCGGCTCCCTCCGCTACTGGCGCAACAATGGCACGTCGCTGGCCCCGGTCTTCACCGAGCAGACCGGCGCTGCCAACCCCTTCAATGGCTTCGATGTGGGAGATGTCAGCACCCCCACATTCGCCGATCTCGATGGCGATGGCGACCTCGATGCCCTGATCGGGGAGTTCAACGGCAACCTCAATTACTACCGCAACATCGGCACGGCGCTGGCCCCTGTCTTCACCCTGCAGATCGGCGCTGCAGACCCTTTCAATGGCGTCGATGTGGGTGTCCAAAGCACCTCCACACTTGCCGATCTTGATGGCGATGGCGATCTGGATGCCGTGATCGGGGAGTTTGACGGCGTCCTCAACTACTACCGCAACGACGGCACGGCGCTCGCCCCGGCCTTCACCGAGCAGACCGGCGCTGCCAATCCCTTCAATGGCGTCGATGTGGGGTTGCGCAGCGCCCCCAGCTTCGCCGATCTTGATGGCGATGGCGACCTTGATCTTGTGATCGGGGAGAGTGACGGCACCCTCCGCTACTACCGCAACACCGGCACGGCGCTGGCACCGGTCTTCACCGAGCTGACCGGCGCTGCCAACCCGTTCAATGGCGTCGATGTGGGCGAGAGAAGCACTCCCCGCTTCGCCGATCTCGATGGCGATGGCGACCTTGACGCCCTGATCGGGGAGTTTGACGGCTTCCTGAACTACTACCGCAACACCGGCTCTGGCTTCGTGCTCACCGTCAATGTCACGGCGCAGAGCGAGAACCCCTTCACCGCTGGCAATGATGTGGTCAACCTCGACACGCTGCTGGCCAGCGGCAGCTTCTATCTGCCTGATGTCACCAATGCGCTTGATGGCAATGACACCGTCACCCTCTCCAGCACGGTCAACCTCGGCGTCGCCTTCAATGGCGGGGCCGGCAACGACTTCATCGCCGGCGGGGGCGGCGGCGACAGCCTTGACGGCGGGACAGGATTCGATTCGGTGTCCTGGCTCGCAGCGGGCGCGCCAGTTCTGGTGAATCTCACCAACCAGGCGCTCAATGCATTCGCCGCGGCGGGCGACACAGTCTCCAACTTCGAGGCCTACTACCTCACCAACTCGGCCGACAGCTTCACCAACGCGGGCGCTGGCGGCTACATCTACGGCTTCGGCGGCGGGGACATCATTATCGGCGGTGCGGGCTCGGAGTTCATCGAGGGGGGTCTGGGCTCCGACCAGATCAACGGGGCGGGCGGCTTCGACTACGCCAGCTACGCCAACGCGGCCGCCGGTGTGAGGGTGGACTTCACCAACGCTACCACCAACACCGGCGAGGCGGAGGGCGACGTCATCAGTAACGTCGAGGCGTTCTATCTCTCGGCCCATGGCGACATCTTCATCGGCCAGACGGGTCAGAACATCGTGTTCGCCGGCAATGGCGGGGATGCGCTGTTCGGGGGCGTCAACGCCAATGACTGGCTGTTCGGCGAAGGCGGGGCCGACTTCCTCTCGGGCGGCAACTTCGACGATCTGCTCTCGGGCGGGGCGGGGGCTGACACCTACGCCTTCGCCAGCTGGGTGGGCAACGGCTTCGATTCCATCCTCGACTTCAGCAGCGGCCAGGACAGGTTCCAGCTGACAGGATCGGGCTTCGGGCTGCTGGCCGGCACCGCCATCGTCAACGGCGTCAATTTCATCGCCGCCGCCTCACCCTTCGCCACTAGCGCGCAGGGCACGCTGCTCTACGCCACAGGCTTCGGCATCCTCTATTTCGACCCCGACGGCTCGGGTGCGGGAGCCGCCATCGCGCTTGCCCAGATCACGGGGGCGCCGCTGGTCACGGCGGGAGATTTCATCGTTGCGTGAGGGGCGTGGCGCACTAACCCTCCCCGGCATGACGCGCCCCACAATCCGCTACTTCAAGACGTCGCCCGAGATCATCCGCCTGGCGGTGACGTACGTCCGCTACCCGCTGTCGTCACGCAACGTCGAGGACCTGCTGCATGAGCGCGGCATTGACGTATCGCACGAGACGGTGCGGTTCCGGGGGAACCGGCTCGGGCAGGTCTTCGCGGCCGAGATCAGGCGGAGCCGCGTCCAGGCGATGCGGCATTTCCAACATCGGAGGTGGCATCTCGACGAGGTCTTCGTGAAGATCAATGGCGTGAAGCACTACCTCTGGCGGGCCGTCGACCACGAAGGCGAGATTCTTGAAAGCTTCGTGACGAAGCGGCAGGACAAGAAGGCAGCGCTGAAATTCCTGCGAAAATCGCTTCGAAGGCACGGCTTGGTTGAAACGATCGTCACGGATCGCCTCGCTTCTTACGGCGCAGCGCTGAAAGCCCTCGGCGCGATCGACAAGCGCGAAACGGGCCGCTGGCTGAACAACCGGGCGGAAAACTCTCACCAACCGCTCCGACGACGGGAGCGGGCCATGCTCCGGTTCAGGCGCATACGAAGTTTGCAGAAGTTCGCCGCCTTGCACGACTCCATCCACAACCACTTCAATCAGGAACGCACCCTCATCAGCCGGCAGAATTGCAAGGATCGACGCACCGCCGCTCTCGCTCAGTGGCGTCAGCTCGGCGCGGCCTGATAGAACACGGGGCTGGGGCGAAATCCGAGACTATTTCGGTTTGTCTGAAAGCACCTCTTACAGCACCATCCAGAGAACCGAGTGTCCCGTTGAACGGGAAACTGAATGATGCTTTGCTGGTATCAGAGCGCATTTACTAGCACTTCTAGTTCGGGCAGCTTGGGTCAAGCCGCAATGGCCGACCGGGGGAACATGAGATGTCCAATTCAAGCCCGGTTCTGGCTGGCCTGATCACCAACGTCATGTTCGAGGAACAGCTCGTAAACGGCGCAGCGCAGCGTCTCGATACCAACGTGGAGTTCACAGACGTTGACGGCAATTTCTCGGCCGGCACTCTCGTGGTCAGCGGCCTTCTGCCGGAAGACACGGTCGGCATCCGCAACGAGGGTACGGCGGCGGGGCAGATCGCCGTCACCGGCAGCAATATCCGCTTCGACAATGTGATCTTCGGCAGCTTCACCGGCGGCACGGCGGGTAATCCGCTGGTGGTGACGTTCAACGCCAGCGCCACCTCAGCTGCCATCGATGCGCTGATCCAGAACCTGACCTACGCGAACAGTTCCAACACGCCCACCGCGAGCCGCAATCTGGTCATCACCATCAGCGACGCCGCCGGCGCCGCAGCCATCCCGCCCACCAGCTTCTCCGAGGTCACCGGCCTCGCCAACCCTTTCGACGGCGTCAATGTGGGCGGCTTGAGCATCCCGACCTTCGCCGATCTCGATGGCGACGGCGACCTCGACGCCCTGATCGGGGAACAGGGCGGCACCCTCCGCTACTACCGCAACACCGGCACGGCGCTGGCCCCGGTCTTCACCGAGCAGGTCGGCGCCGCCAACCCCTTCAATGGCGTCAATGCGGGAAGTATCAGCACGCCCACATTCGCCGATCTCGATGGCGATGGCGATCTGGATGCAATGATCGGGGAGTCTGACGGCTTCCTCAACTACTACCGCAACACCGGTACCGCGCTGGCCCCGGTCTTCACACTTCAGACAGGTGCTGCCAACCCCTTCAATGGCGTCAATGTCGGGATTAGCAGTGCTCCCATATTCGCCGATCTCGATGGCGATGGCGACCTCGATGCCGTGATCGGGGAGAGTGACGGCATCCTCAACTACTATCGCAACACCGGCACGGCGGCGGCCCCGGTCTTCAGCGTGCAGGTCGGCGCAGCCAACCCGTTCAATGCCATCGATGTAGGCTTCAGCAGCAACCCCAGCTTCGCCGATCTCGATGGTGATGGCGACCTCGATGCCGTGATCGGGGAGAGTGACGGCATCCTCAACTACTTCCGCAACACCGGCACGGCGCTGGCCCCGGTCTTCACTTTGCAGACGGGTGCCGCCAACCCGTTCAATGACGTCGATGTGGGCGCTAGAAGCACCCCCACCTTCGCCGATCTCGATGGCGACGGCGATCTCGACGCCCTGATCGGGGAAACAGACGGCGTTCTTAACTACTACCGTAACACCAGGCCGGCAGCCCCGACCCCGGGCTTCACCGAGCAGACCGGTGCGGCCAACCCCTTCAATGGCATCGATGTGGGATCCTACAGCAAACCCGCATTCGCCGATCTCGATGGCGATGGCGATCTCGATGTCCTGATCGGGGAGAATGATGGCACTCTCAACTACTACCGCAACACAGGCACCGCGCTCGTCCCGGTCTTCACACTCCAGACCGGCGCAGCGAACCCCTTCAATGGCGTCGATGTGGGAGACTTCAGCACCGCCGCGTTCGCCGATCTTGATGGCGACGGCGATCTGGATGCCCTGATCGGTGAAACTAACGGCGTCCTCAACTATTACCGCAACACCGGCACGGCGCTCGCACCGGTCTTCACCCTTCAAAGTGGCGCATCCAATCCCTTCGATGGCGTCGATGTCGGCAATGGCAGAGCCCCCACATTCGTCGATCTCGACGGCGATGGCGACCTGGATGCCTTTATCGGGCGGAATGATGGCATCGTCCTGTACGCCCGCAACACCGGCACGGCGCTGACTCCGGTCTTCGCTGTTCAGCCAGCCGCCGCCAATCCCTTCAATGGCGTCGATGTGGGCTTCTTCAGCACCCCCAGCTTTGCCGATCTCGACGGCGATGGCGATCTGGACGCCCTTATTGGGGAGGAGGATGGCGTCCTCAACTATTACCGCAACACCGGCACGGCGCTCGCACCGGTCTTCACCCTTCAGAGCGGCGCAGCCAATCCCTTCAATGGCGTCGATATAGGCCTCTCCAGCGCCCCCAGCTTCGCCGATCTTGATGGCGATGGCGATCTCGACGCCGTGATCGGGGAGTCTAGCGGCAACCTCAACTACTACCGCAACACCGGCTCCGGCTTCGTGCTCACCGTCAATGTCACGGCGCAGAACGAGAACCCCTTCACCAACGGCAATGATGCGGTGAACCTCAACACCCTGCTGGCCAGCGGCAGCTACTTCCTGCCCGATATCATCAATGCGCTGGACGGCGACGACAACATCACCCTCTCCAACACGGTCAATGTCGGCCTCGCCTTCAATGGCGGGATCGGCAATGACACCATCACCGGCGGAACCGGCAATGACATCATCTTCGGACAGGATGGCAACGACTTCCTGATCGGCGGCGCGGGCAATGACCAGCTGTTCGGCGGCATCGGCGCCGACATCCTGTTTCATGGCGAGGGCGCCGATCTTTTCGACGGCGGCGGGGACATCGACTACGTGACCTATGCCGCGGCCAGCAATGTGGTGCTGATCAACCTGACCAACCAGGCGCTCAATGCCTTCTCCGCTCAGGGCGACACCTATGTCGATGTCGAGGCGTTTTTCCTGACCGGCGCCAATGATGTCTTCATCGGCGACACGGCCAACAATTTCGTCTTCGCTCAGGGCGGCAACGACACCATTGTCGGCGGCGGCGGCGGCGACATCATCTTCGGCGAGGGCGGCAATGACCACATCACCTCGGGCGCGCTCGGCGACATCCTGTCGGGCGGGGCCGGCGCCGACACCTTCGCCTACACGATCAACCAGATCGAGCAGGACCAGATCCTCGACTTCACCGTGGGCGAGGACAAGCTCGCCTTCGACCGCGGCGGCTTCAACCTGGTCAACCAGCAGCCCTTCGCCGGGATCAACTTCTTCTCGACGACGAGCGCTGTGGGCGTAAGCTATGCCGCCGGCCAGTCGGCGCTGATCTACTTCTCCGATCTCGGCCTGCTCTATGCCGACACCGACGGCGCCGGCGGCAATGCCGCCAACCTGATCGCAGCCCTCTCGGGACCGCCCAACCTCTCGGCCAGCGACTTCATCTTTACGTGATGGGCACTGTCAGAGGAAACCAGCTTGTGCCCGCAGCGTGAGCGGCTAGCCCTTCGGGCATGAGCAGGCAGTGTCAGAGGAGAATCGGCTAGTGTCCAAGGCGTGAGCAGATAGCCTTCCGGGCATGCGCTGCCCGCGCATTTTCGCTGCTTCAAGACCCCGCCAGAGATCATCCGCCTGGCGGTGATGATGTATGTCCGGTACCCGCTGTCGTTGCGTGACGTGCTCCCCTGAATTCCCGGCAGCGATAAGTGGGGTCCATCTCTAGGGAGATGGACCATGCGGCGCAGCCGTTTCACGGAAGAACAGATCATTGGAGTGCTGAAGGAGCACGAGGCCGGGATGAGGCACTGTCAGAGGAAAATCCGCTTGCCCGACGAGCCGGCGGCCTTACCCTCCCTGGCATGACGCGCCCTGCCCTCTTCCGCTACTTCAGGACGTCGCCCGAGATCATCCGCCTGGCGGTGATGACGTACGTCCGGTACCCGCTGTCGTTACGCAATGTCGAGGACCTGCCGCACGAGCGCGGCATCGACGTGACGCACGAGACGGTGCGGTTCTGGTGGAACCGGTTCGGGACGATCTTCGCTGCCGAGATCAGGCGGAATCGGGTCGACGCAATGCGGCATTTCCAGCATCTGCGCTGGCATCTCGACGAGGTCTTCGTGAAGATCAACGGGGTGAAGCACTATCTGTGGCGGGCTGTAGATCACGAGGGCGAAGTGCTCGAAAGTTTCGTCACGAAGCGGCGAGACAAGAAGGCCGCGCTGAAATTCCTCAGGACATCTCTTCGAAGGCATGGCTTGGTCGAAACGATCATCACCGATCGACTGGCGTCGTAAGGCGCAGCGCTGAAAGCCGTCGGCGTGATCGGCAAGCGCCAAACAGGCCGCTGGCTGAACACCGGACGGAGAACTCGCGCCAGCCCTTCCGACGACGGGTGTGGGCCATGCTCCGCTTCAGGCGCATGCGAAGTTTGCAGAAGTTCGCCGCAGTCCACGGCTCGATCCACGATCACTTTAACCAGGAACGCGCCCTCATCAGCCGGCAGAACTACAAGGATCGACGCACCGCCGCTCTCGCTCAGTGGCGTCAGCTCGGCACGGCCTGATCGAACGCGGGGCTGGGGCGAAATCCGAGACTTTTTTGGTTTGTCTGACAGCACCCGCATGCGGGCGAACCGAACCGCAGACCGCACGGCATGGCCGCGATGCCGCCTCAAACGCGAAGCCGGCGGGGATCGCTCCCCGCCGGCTTGCTGGTCGGTGATCGCCGTGTGGATCAGAACAGACGCAGGATTGCCTGGTCCGCCTGGTTGGCGAGCGAGAGCGCGGTGACCGAGAGCTGCTGGCGGGTCTGCAGCGAGGTCAGCGAGGCGCCTTCCTCGTGGATGTCCGCGAGGGTGAGCAGGTCCGCGCCTTCC
>JAIXZF010000043.1 GCA_027489835.1 Hyphomicrobiales bacterium | reverse complement strand
GCCGCTCCCGCGCCGGCGATCTGGACCTTCACGGGCACCTCGACCGGCTTGAAGCCGGGCTTGGACATCGTGACGGTGAACTCCGACTTTCGGTCCATGGTCAGCGTGCACGGCGTCGTGCAGCGATGTCCCAGCGAGGTGGCGACGTCGGCCCCTGTCGGCTCCGAGCCGATCTGGACCTGACTGGTGGTGCCGCGTGTGACTGTCGCGCAGTTAGCGCACACCAGCGCGAGCGCCGCGAGCACGAAAAATTTCAACATGAAAACCCCCATCCGTTTCTAAGTGTAAGCATGGCAATTCCGTTGCGGCAAGCTGGGGACACCGCGCGTCGATCTTCATCGGGAGCTATCGGGTCTGAAGTCGGCCCCTCAGCTTTCCCCGCGTGACAGCGAGCGTCTCGCGCACTAAACACGGGGCTGTGAGCCCCATCATCCTCGTTTTTGCAGGCGCCGGCCTCGGCGGCGTGCTTCGGCACCTGACCAATCTTGGCGCCGCGCGGCTGCTTGGGGCGGGCTTTCCGTGGGGGACGCTGGCCGTGAACATCGGCGGCTCGCTCGTGATGGGGCTGCTCGCGGGCTGGCTCGCCTTCAAGGCGGGCGAGGCATGGTCGCAGGATGTCAGGCTGTTCCTGATGACCGGCGTGCTCGGCGGCTACACCACCTTCTCCGCGTTCTCGCTCGATGCGGTCCTGCTGTTCGAGCGGGGACAGGCCTTCCAGGCCGGCGGCTATGTCGCCGCCTCCGTGATCTTGTCGATCGCCGCGCTGGTCGCGGGGCTCAGCCTTGCAAGGACATTGTCGTGAAAAAAGGTGGCAGGACGGGCGGAGCCTCGGGCAGGCCGCCGCGGGGGGATGCGCCCGCGGGCGGGCGCGACCGCCGCGGGCGGGGCGAGGACCGCGAGCAGCGCAAGGAGAGCGGCCGCAAGACCGCGCTGGGGCGCGCGGCTGCCGCTCGCGGCGCCAAGGCCGGGCCGCGCGAGGATGTGCGCCGGGCCGGCAAGCCGGGCGGCTACCGCAGCCTGGGGCCGCCAAAGGCGCGGGCGCCCAGGCAGGAGCGGGACGATGGCAGTTCCTCCGTCCGTCTTGATCAGCGCGAAGAGGTCCAGCTCCGCACCAAGGCCGAGGCCAAGGCGGAAGCGTCGGAGACGGTGGCCACCGGCGTGCAGACGCTGGTCGTGACGGAGGACGAGGGCGGCATGCGCGTCGACCGCTTCCTCACCGCGCGCTTCCCGCAGCTGCCTTTCAGCCATATCCAGCGCATTGCCCGCAAGGGCGAGTTGCGCGTCGACATGAAGCGCGTGGACACCAATGACCGGCTCGAGGCCGGGCAGAAGGTGCGCGTTCCGCCGCTGAAGATCTCGGCCGAGGGCTCGCGCCCGCGCGGGCAGCAGCACAAGGAAGGCGACGTGCGCGCCTTCCTCAAATCCGTGACGCTCTACGAGGACGCGGACGTTCTCGTCATCAACAAGCCGGCAGGGCTGGCCGTGCAGGGCGGCTCGGGCACGGTGCGCCATGTCGACGGCATGCTGATGGCCATGGCCGAGGACGAGGCGAACAGGCCGCGGCTGGTGCACCGGCTCGACAAGGACACGGCCGGCTGCCTCGTCATCGCCAAGACGCGCTTCGCGGCGTCCACGCTGGCCAAGACGTTCCGCTCGCGCTCGGCGCGCAAGATCTACTGGGCGCTCGTCTATCTCGTGCCGCGCGTAAAGCAGGGCCGCATCTCGACCTATCTGGCCCGCGAGGAGCAGATGGATGGCGATGCGCGCATGAAGGTCGCGCGCCATGGCGACGATGGCGCGCAGCATGCCGTGACCTATTACGCCACGGTGGAGACCGCGGCGCAGAAGCTGGCCTGGCTTTCGATGAAGCCGGTGACCGGCCGCACGCACCAGCTCAGGGCGCATGCCGCCCATATCGGCCATCCGATCATCGGAGATCCGAAGTATTTCGACCGGCACAATGCGGAGATTCCCGGCGGCATCCAGAACCGGCTGCACCTTCTGGCGCGCCGCATCGTGCTGCCGCATCCGCGCGGACAGGGCGTGATCGATGTGACGGCCCCGCTGCCCGACCACATGCAGCAGAGCTGGAACCTGCTCGGCTTCGACTCGACGCCTTACGACCCCATCGTCGAAGCGCCGGATGAATGAGCGCGTATGAGCATTGACCTGATCCTGTTCGATGTCGACGGCACGTTGCTCGATTCCGGCAACATCATCATCGGCGCGCAGGAAAGTACGGCCGAGGCATTGGGTCTGAGCCATCCGGGTCGCGAGGCCGGTTTCGGAGTCGTCGGGCTTTCGCTCGATCTGGCCCTGGCGCAGCTGTTCGGCGACGCAGTGCCGACCGACACGCTCTGCGACACCTACAAGCGCATCTTCAACGCCATGCGCGGCACCGCCGGCTTCGAGGAGCCGCTGTTTGAGGGCGTGTCGGCCGTGCTGGCCAAGCTATCCACGCGGCCGGGGACGCGGCTCGGCATCGCCACCGGCAAGACGAACCGAGGGCTCGACTACGTCGTCGAGCTCCATGGTTGGCACGGAATGTTCGTGACGATGCAGACGGCCGACACGGCGCCGTCGAAGCCCGATCCTGGCATGATCCTGCAGGCCATGGCTGCGGCCGGATCATCGCCGCACCGGACCGTGATGATCGGCGACAGCGTGCACGACATGCGCATGGCCCGGGCCGCGGGCGTGGCGGCGATCGCCGTGTCCTGGGGGTTCCAGCCGGCCGGAATGCTGGTCGAGGCCGGGGCCGACGCGGTGGCGAGCCGGACGGACGAGTTGCCCGGGCTGGTCGACACGCTGCTCAGCCGGTGAGCGCGGGCAGCCGCGCGAGCCAGTCGCGCGTCAGCCGCATGTCATCGGCCGTCAACTCGTGGCCCGGGCCGCCGGTCTTGCGCTCGAGCTGTGCACCATGCTGCGTGAGCCACTGCGCGGAGCGGCTGGCCGTCGGCGCCAGCGGATCATAGGCGCCGTCGAGCATCAGGACGGGCAGTCCGGCGAGATCGAGATCGGGCCGAGGCTCCAGCCCCGCCATCGAACGCATCAGCACCGCGCCCGACAGCGCCCGGGCTCCGCCGCGCATCAGCATCGCTGTGGTTATGTTCGCGCCGTTCGAATAGCCGATGGCG
>JAIXZF010000342.1 GCA_027489835.1 Hyphomicrobiales bacterium | reverse complement strand
TTTCTACAGCGAATTGGCAAAGCGGGCATCCGCAAAGTCGCGACATAGGGTCACGCGCGACGCCGGGTGTTTGACGGCGGTCAAGCGGTCACGCTCCACGAACCGGCAGGCCCGCGGCAGGCGGTCCCGGCGCCGCGCAAGGCGCGGCCGTCCAGATAGACGGTATGTGTGAAGGTACGGCACGCGCCGGCTGCCGTCATGGCCTCGGCTCCCGGCTCTACGAAGCCGAAATGGCCGCGCACGCTGCGCCACGAGGCGCGTTGCCCTGTCTCGACCGCCGCAATCTGGGCCGCGAACGCCTTGTCCCGATCATCTGGCTCGAGTGCGGGCGCGGCCGGCCCCGCGAGCCACCCAGTGATCGGCTGGGGTCCTTGGACCGCTTGAGCCGACGGCAGCGGCGGCGCGGTCGAGCCGCAGGCCGTCAGGAGAGCGCAGGCCAGCGCGACGAAGGGAAGCCGTGTCACAACCATCTCAAGTCCGTCCTGCGCCCGGGCGCGCGTCTGACAAAAGCCTCGCATGAAGCGCGCCGCGTTTCAAACCGCCGGCAGCAGCAGGATCGCCTTCAGCCCGCCGCCCTCCGCCTCGTCGAGCGTGAGCACGCCGGCGTACAGCTTGGCGAGGTCGGTGACGATCGAAAGCCCCAGCCCGGATCCGGGCTTGGATTCGTCGAGCCTCCGGCCCCGGTGCAGGACCTCAGCGCGGGCTGCGGACGGCAGGCCGGGGCCGTCATCCTGCACCGTCACGCTGATGAGAGGCCGGCCGTCCCGCTCGCAGCGCTCCACGGCCACGCTCACCCGCTCCTCGGCCCATTTGTAGGCATTGTCGAGCAGATTGCCGAGCATCTCTTCCAGATCCTGCCGCTCGCCCCGGAAGCGCGGGGCGCCCGCAATCTCGACGGACGCGTCGATGTGCTTGGCGGCATAGATCTTGTCGAAGGTGCGGATGAGGCCCTCGATCGACGGCTCCACCTCGGTGACGCCGCCCAGAGCGCCGGACAGGGCCGCGGCGCGGGCGCGATCGAGATAGTAGTTGACCTGGTCGCGCATCAGCACGGCCTGTTCGTTGATCTTGACCGCGAGCGGTCCGGGGCTGGCGTCGGCCTCATTGACGATGACGCTCAGCGGCGTCTTCAGCGCATGGGCGAGATTGCCGACATGGGTCCGGGCCCTGTCGAGGATTTCGCGGTTGGTCTCGATGAGCTGGTTGAGTTCGCCCGCGAGCGGCCTGAGGTCCGGTGGATAATCGCCATCGATCCGCTGCGCGTTGCCGACGCGCACGGCGCCGACCGACTGCCGAAGGCGCGCCAGCGGGGCGAGGCCGAGCCTGACCTGCAGCAGGGTGGAGAAGACGAGCGCGAGGAACAGCAGCCCAAAGGTGATGGACAGCGCCGTCCTGAAATCGCGGATGTCGTCGAGGATCTCGTCGGCGGGCGCGGACACCGCGATGATGTAGCGGCCTTCCTCCCCGGCGTCGATCAGGCGCTCGAACTGCCGTAGACGGCGGTCGTCAGGGCCGATGATGTAGCCCTTTCTCACGCCCCGGCTTTCCTCCGCCCCCATGTCCTCGAGGCGCGGCAACTGTCCGCCGACGAGCGAGCGCGACGCCTTGATCATGGGCTTGTCGGGATCGATGCGCGTGACCTGCCAGTACCAGCCGGACAGCGGCAGGTCGAAGCGCGGCTCGCCAAGGTCGCCGATGAGTTGCCGGTCATTGTCCGACGGCGCGGCGAGGTCGGCGACGATTTCCTTGACGTACACGCCCAGACGCTCGTCGAAGCCGCGCTCGGTCACTTGGCGCTGCAGCGCGAAAAGGATGAGCCCCGCGACCAGAAGGATGATGAAGGACCACAGCGCCGCCAGCCCGATCAGGCGTCCCGACAGCGAGGGCTGCACGATTCGCTGCGGCAGCCGCATCGCGCCCATCCCCAACGGTCAGCGGGTTCCGGGCGCGGCGAGCACGTAGCCAAGCCCGCGGATGGTCTGGATGACGTCGACGCCGAGCTTTTTGCGCAAGCGGCCGACAAACACCTCGATCGTGTTCGAGTCGCGGTCGAAATCCTGGTCGTAGAGATGCTCGACCAGCTCGCCGCGCGAAACCACCCTCCCCTGATGGTGCATCAGGTATGCGAGCAGCCGATACTCGTGGGAGGTGAGCTTGACCGGCGCATTGTTGACGAGGACGCGGCTGGCACGCGTGTCGACCCGCACAGGCCCGCAGCTGATCTCGCTGGTGGCGTGGCCCGCGGCGCGGCGAAGCAGCGCCCGGAGGCGAGCCAGCAGTTCCTCGACGTGGAAAGGCTTGACGACGTAGTCATCGGCGCCGGCATCGAACGCGGCCACCTTGTCGCTCCAGCGGTCGCGTGCGGTGAGGATCAGCACCGGCATCGTCTTGCCCGCCCTGCGCCATTGCTGGAGCACCGTGACGCCGTCGACCATCGGCAGGCCAAGGTCGAGCACGACGGCATCGTAGGGCTCAGATTCGCCAAGAAACCCTCCATCCTCACCGTCGAAGGCCCGATCCACGGCATAGCCCGCCTGTTCGAGGGCGGTGACGATCTGGCGATTGAGGTCCTTGTCGTCTTCGACAACGAGCAGGCGCAAGGGCAAATCCTTCGAGAATCGTGACGGTTCAGCGCACTTCGGCGACTCTGCCCGAACTGCCGTCGATCGTCACGTGGCCGACCCGCCCATCGCGCTGCAGGAGCGTGACGCGGTAGATCAGCCTGTCGTCCTCGCGGCAAAGACGCACGCGGACCACATCGCCCGCCGACGCATCGCGCGCCGTCCGGGTGGCGGCGGCGGCCGGGACGGCATGGCCCGCGAAAACCGCATCGCGCATCTGCTCGCCCGAGAGGCAGGCCGGGGCGGCGAAGGCCTGCGTCGCCGCCAGCGACACAGGCAGGCCCATGGCCACGTCACGGATCACCCGGCGAAACATCATGGATCGACGCTAGGTGCCGGCGGCTGAACTGTCCATGAATGCCAAGGCGCCGCCCCGTCCGGACGCGATCACGTCAGCGCGATTCGCTTGGTCGCCGTCACGCGGAAGATCGTGGAAGCGATGAAGCTCCCTGCCGCGATGGCCTGCGGGATCGCCTGCGACAGGCCTTCATGGTCGAGAGCGCTGCCATCCAGCCCGACGATCGAGAGCAGCAGGGCGGAGAGGCCGACGAGGTTCGACCAGAGGGTCCGGGAGGTCAGAAGGGACTTGGTGTCGTTCATGGGGATGGTCTCCTTGGGCCGGGTTGGGGTGGTGCCGGACGCCGGTCGGCCAACCAGCGCCAGAGCCGCGGTTTCGGTCTCGCGGACGCGGCGGCTCCAGCCTCGTCCGAAGGCGCGCCAGGTCGTCAGCCGGGCTAGGAAGGCGAGCCGCAAGCGTCCGAAGGCGCGGATGGTGTCGGCGGCGTCGGCGGCGCGGGCGCGATCAAGCGTCATGGGGCCCATGACGCCGTCAGGCGGCAGGCCCATCGCTTGCTGGAGCCAGCGCATGGCACGGGCCGGCCCGGAATTGACGGCCGCGTCGAAGACGACGAGATCGACCCCGGCGGGAAGCTCGTCCGCCTGCACCGCGTTCCAGTAGCGGGCGCGGTAGATGGCTGCGGCTTCGGCGCGGCCCAGCGCCATGACCTCGGCCTTCGCGACCGGCCTGCCGCGCCAACCGGCCAAGGTGGCGCGCGTGATGCCCATGTTGGTCGCCCCGCCAGGGTCGAGCGGATGGTCGACATAGCCGCCCTCATGCGCGAGGACGAGCGCGAGGGCGGCGGGAAACGTGTCTGCGGCCATCGGAGGCTCCTTCGGATCACGGATGCTCAAGAGACCGCCAGCAGGCGCCGGCAGGGCTCGCCAGCGCCGACCGCTTCGCTCAACTGGGCGATCTCGATATCGATCGCGGCCTGCTCGGCTCCGAAGTCGACCAACTCGTCGGCGGACGGGTAGATGACGAACGGCCCGGAGACGGTCATCGAGCGAACGACGCTTCCGGCCCGCCGGATCGTCACGCGGTAGGCTTCGGCGGCTTCGCCGAGCGGCGCATCGGCCAGATCCCAGCTGTCGGCATCGACGCGCGAGCGGCGGATCCAGCCGATCTCGATGCCCAGAATAGCGCGGCGCGCCCTGGCGTGCACCGGCGCCAGCGGCCGCAGCGCAAGGCCTCTCACCGCGGCCTCGACGCTGGAGGCGGATGGATCGGCAGCGTCTACACCGGGCGGCACGACGCGGAACGCCAGCGTTCGCCCCAGGTCCGCGAGATCGTCGGTCAGCGGCGCCAGCGCCTCGTCGATGGCGACGATCAGCGATCCGGCCGGCGCCTCGCGGCCCGCCAGGGCCTCGCTCCCGCCCAGCCCCCTGACGAAGCCGGACAAGCGGTACCGGCGCGGCCCGATCAAAGCCGCCTCGGCTGCGCCTAGGACCTCCCACAGCCCGTCCGGACCCAGGACCGCGAACCGGTTGAGCCCCGCGAGCATTGCAGCTTCGGACACGCTCTGAAGGCCGCCGGAATCCATCTCGACCTCGACCGAGGCCAATCGGTGGAGCCGCCAGGGCAAGGCGGCGGGCAGCGTCTGCAGGATGCGGCCCGTGAGCGCCGCACGGCCGAGGTTGGCCGCGACTGCATAGCCCGCGCCAGGCTGTGCCCGTAGTGCTGTCAGCGGTCCCGGCCAGGGCGTGGCCGCCGCGGCCAGAAACAGCAGCGGCGTGGCGCCTCCCGATCCGCGCGCCAGCGGCAGCTCGAGCGCCACCGCGATAGGGCGCAGGGCTGTTGACGGCGCCGGAACCGTGTGTGTCGCCAGCTCCGGCTGGCTTTGCAGCACGAGCGGCGCGGGTTCGGCCGAGACGGCCTTCACGCGGCGCGTGTCGCCGTCGTCGATCTCCGTGATGCGGAACAGCCTGCGCTTGCCGTCGAGGCCGAGGGCGACCCTGTCGCCGGGCTCGAGGCCAAGCCATACGGGGCCAAGCCCGAAGCCGATGGTTTCGCGCGACGCCCAAGCCTCCCTGAGGCGCAGCGCCGCCAGCCTGCTCGCCTCGACCCGGCCGGTGACGATGGAGGCTTCAAATCCAACCTCCCGTCTTGCCGCCCCGCCGAGCCTGCGGGACCGAACGGCCGCCCGGCGGTATTCCCACTCGCCATCGATGAAGTCCAGCCTGATCTCGGCCGGCAGCTCGCTTTCCTGCGCGCGGCGAAGAGCGAAAGGCGCGCCGTCTGGCATCGGCACGAACGTCGCCGGGTCGAGCGTGGCGACCGGGCGCGGCGCATCTCCCGTGATGACGAGCCGGCCTTCGCGGAAGCGCGCGTCCAGGCCGAACAGCTTGGCGAGAGGCTCGAGCGCCTCGCGGGCGGACATGGGGCGCTCGATGACGTAGCCATCGACCAGATGGTCGATGTCGAGCCGCGCGGCAGGCGGCAGGCCATAGGCCGAGAGGATCGCCGGCACGAGCCGATCGAGCGGCGCCGCCTCCAGCCTGCCGTTGAGCCAGTGGCCCGCCTGCCAGTTGGGTCCGTCAGACCAGATCTGCCGCAGCATGGGGAAAGCCGGGAACGGCCGCGCATCCCAGGCCCAGACCGTGATGTCCTCGGGCGAAAGCATTCGCGCCGAGCCCAGGCCGGCCGGGTTGGCCGCCTCCTCGAACAGCGGCGACTGGGGATCGAAGACGCCGATCTGCGCTTCGAGCGCGCGCAACTGCATCAGGTCGTCGCGGGCGCCGCTCGAGAATGGCGGCCGCGAGCCCTCCGACGATTTCGGATCGGGAAAGACATGCGGCGCATTGGCGCCGAGATCGACGGCCGGACAGCCTATCTCGGTCAACCAGATCGGCTTGCCGCTCGCCTGCCAGGGCGTGTCGGAGGTCAGTTCGATGCCGCCGACGCGCTCGCGATGCGGCTGGCTCCACCAGGCCGCCAGATCCTTGACCCGGTGGATCCAGGGCTTGCCGGCCCCATCCTCGATAGGACTGCGGATCTGGGCGCGCCGCGCCGCGTCGTCGGAATAGAACCAGTCGAAACCCTCGCCCGAACGCTGGCGGGCGGCGAGATAGGCCACGTCATGCGGCGAGCGCCACGTGCCCGCGTCGAGATGGTCGACGCCCTCGCGCCAGTCCGTGACGGGCGGATAGTAGTCGATTCCAACGGCGTCGATGTGCGGCGAAGCCCAGAGCGGGTCGAGCGGGAAGCGGATTTCCTGCCCGCCGCTTAGGATGTGGGCGCCATACTCGGTCCAGTCGGCGGCGTAGGTGAGGCGGCAGCCGGGGCCGAGCACCTGCCTCACGTCGGCCGCCAGGGCCTGCAGCGCGGCCACGAAGGGATAGACCCC
>JAIXZF010000301.1 GCA_027489835.1 Hyphomicrobiales bacterium | reverse complement strand
CGGCCCGCCATCTCCGGGTTCATGGAGGCGGGGCCGAGCGTGGCGAGGATCTTCACCCTGCGGTGACGGCGGCGGGGAGCCTCTGGCTTTGTCATCTGGGTGCATCCGTGAGCTGGATCGTCCAGCTTTTCTGTTCGCCTGTGTCGACCTCGAAGAAGCTGGCGCGGTCGAAGCCGCGCGGCAGGCAGTCCTCGATGCCCCGTATCGTAAACTCGCGGTTTCGCACGCACATGACGGACTTGCCCGTCCACTCGCCGCCCTTGTCGTAGTCGACGGCGTGCACGTAGTAGAACCTGGCCGCGAGCGTGCCGCGCAGGATCACCTCGCAGCCGCGCGGGGAAAGGTTCCACCAGCCCTCCGTGATCCAGCCCTGGCTGTCGCGATAGCCGAGCGCGACGCCGATGCGGCTCGACGTGTTGTTGCAGACCCTGAGATCGGCCAGCGCCGGGCCGGCCGCGAGCACGCCTCCGGCCAGAAGCAAGGCGGCGAGGCAGGCACGGACCGGAGAGCGGTTGAGGAGGCGGGGCAAGGGTCTCGGCCTATCAGGGATCGACGAGGACGACGCGGCAGTCGTTGACGTTGGTGAAGGTGGGTCCGGGGGTCAGAAGGTCGCCGAGCCGCTCGAAGAAGCCGGTCGAATCATTGTCGGCCAGCATCGCGGCGGCGTCGAGGCCCAGCGCGCCCGCCCGGCGGAGCGTGGTCTCGTCGACCAGCGCGCCGGCAGGGTCCGTGGCCGAGCCCCCGCCGCCGTCGGTGCCGTCCGTGTCGCCGGACAGGCCCCTGATGCCGGCGGCGCCGCCAAGCGCCATCGCGAGCCCGAGGGCGAACTCCTGGTTCGGACCGCCCCGGCCGCGCCCCCTGATGGTGACCGTGAGCTCCCCGCCCGAGACGATGGCCGCGCGCCGGCCCGCCGCCTTGAGCTCCAGCGCCAGCCGGGCATGGTCCGCCGCCACATCGCGCGCCTCGCCCTCGAGATCGGCGCCAAGCGACACGGGCTCGTAGCCCCGCGCCCGGCAGGCCTCGGCCGCGGCCAGGATGGCGGCTGCGGGGCGGGCGATGATGCTGAAGCGTGCATTGGCAAAGCACGGATCGTCCGGCTTCACCGTTTCGGAGGCCGGATCGTCCAGCAGCGCCCGCGCCGCGGCCGGCAGCGGGATGCCATGCCGCGCCACGATGGCGCGCGCCTCCGCATTGGTGCTGGGGTCCGGCACGGTCGGGCCCGAGGCGATGATGGCGGGATCGTCGCCCGGCACGTCCGAGACGGCCAGGGTCACGATCGCGGCCGGAGCCGCGGCGCGGGCGAGCCGACCACCCTTGATCAACGACAGGCGCTTGCGCACCGTGTTGATCTCGTCGATCGCGGCGCCCGAGCGCAGGAGGGCGCGGCTCACCGCCTGCTTGTCGGCGAGCGACAGGCTCCCGGCCGGCGCGACCCAGTTGGCCGATCCCCCACCCGACAGCAGCACCAGCACCAGATCGTCCGCGCCGGCGCCCTGCGCCAGCGCGAGCGCGCGGCTCGCCGCCTCGACGCTCGCCGCATCCGGAACCGGATGGCCGGCCTCCATCATCGGGATGAGCCGGGTCGGCGCGCCATAGCCATGCCGCGCCACCGCCAAGCCCGTGATGCGTCCGGGGTCGACCCCCAGCGTGTCGAGATAGTGCGCCTCGGCCGCTGGGGTCATGCTGCCTGCGGCCTTGCCGGCGGCCAGGATGATGAGCCGGCCCCTGGGCATGGGCGGCAGCGCGGATGCAAGCGCGGGGCCCGGAAGGGCTGCCGACACCGCGGCCTCGAAGACGGAGATCAGCGTTTCGCGCGCTGGGCTGGCGACGGGCATGGAGCCATTCGGGTTCAGACAAAAGTCGAATTCTTGTTAGACCGAATTCCTTGGCTATGTCATCTCCATTGGCGGCTGCCGGGGCGGAATCGCGCGAGGCCGGAAGGGCCATTTCTATGGACGCCGCGCGTTCGGCGCCGCGTGTCGAGGGGGACTGAAGTCGAATGGCCGGGCTGATCGGAGGGGCGCGGACGGATGGGGCGGCGGCGCGCGCGCCACTTGCTCCTGGCGAAGTCGAGATTGTGCCCGGCGCGCTCGACGTGCAGGCCCTCGTGCTGTGCGACCATGCCTCCAACGCGATGCCGCCGGAGTTCGACGATCTCGGTCTGCCTGCGGCGCAGCTGGAACGCCACATCGGCTATGACATCGGGGCCGCCTGGGTCACACGGCGGCTGGCGGCGCGGCTCGGCTGCCCCGCCGTGCTGTCGACCTTCTCGCGACTGCTGATCGATCCCAATCGCGGGCTCGACGATCCCACGCTGGTGATGCGGTTGTCGGACGGGGCGATCGTGCCGGGCAATGCCGCGCTCGACGAAGCCGGGGTCGCGGAGCGCGTGGAGCGCTTCTACGCGCCCTACGACCGGGCGGTCGGAGCGGCCGTCGGCGCGGCGCTGGAGGCAGGCAGGCCGCCGGCCGTCATTGCCATCCATTCCTTCACGCCGTTCTGGAAGGGCCAGCTCAGGCCCTGGCACATCGGCCTGCTCTGGCACGAGGATCTCAGGCTGACGGGGCCGCTCTTCGAGCGCCTGCGCGCGGAGCCGGACCTCGTCGTCGGCGACAACGAGCCCTACCATGGCTGGCTGAAGGGCGACACGATCGATCGGCACGCCCGGCGCCATGGGTTGCCGGACGTGCTCGTCGAGCTCAGGCAGGACCTCATCAGCACGAGGCCGGAGGCGGAAGCCTGGGCGGACCGGCTGGCCGGCATGCTGGAGCCCATCCTTGCCGATTGGCGAAGCTCAGCGGGCGCCGGCGCTTGCGTACGGCGCGCCGATGCCTAGATCGGGGTGGAGCAGGAGCCGACGCCAATGGATGCCATCGACGACAGGACCATGACCGAGCTGGAGGCCGCCGCGTTCCGGCGGCTTGTCCAGCATCTGCGCGAGCGGCAGGACGTGCAGAACATCGACATGATGAACCTTGCCGGCTTCTGCCGGAACTGCCTGTCCAACTGGCTCAAGGACGCGGCCGACGCGCGCGGCCTCGCGATGAGCAAGGATGACAGCCGCGAGCACGTCTACGGCATGAGCTACGAGGCCTGGAAGGCGCTGCACCAGGGCGAGGCGACGGCCGAGCAGAAGGCGGCTTTCGAGGCCAGCAAGCCACAGCACTGAACAAGCTGCCGGGCGGCCGCCAAGGCGGCTTGACGGAGCGGGCGCGAAGCTCCATCCCCCTCGGCCTGACCAGGGGAAACCATATGTCCGATCCGATCCAGGGTGATCAGCTCAAGAGCATCGTCGAGCGCATCGAGCGTCTCGAGGAAGAGAAGAAGACGATCGCCGACGACATCAAGGAGGTCTACTCCGAGGCCAAGGCCAACGGGTATGACGTCAAGGTGCTGCGCAAGGTGATCTCGATCCGCAGGCGTGATCTGCGCGAGCGGCGCGAGGAGGAGGCGATCCTCGATCTCTACCTGCAGGCGGTCGGCGAGGCGCCCTGAGCGCCCGCCCTCGCCGCGTCAGCGGCTGGTGAAGTTGGTCGGCAGCGGCCTGACGGCCGGCCCCGAGAAGCGATCGGGGCTCGCATCGCTCGGCGCGCGCTGGCTGAATCCGAGCGCCGCGGCCGGCGCGTTCTCGATCTCGATCCGGTTGGCGGGGGCGGCGGCGCGAGCCCTCGTCGTGGTGACGCGCGCGCCGAGGCTTGGCAGCGAGCCCGTCGCCACGGCCGCGAAGAGATTGTCGAGCGCCTGCCGGTCGGCAGGCGGCGGCGCGGCGGTCGGCGGCGTCGACGGAACGGCAGGCGGCAGGGCCGCGAGGCGGGGCGCCGGCGCAGCGGCGGCCGGGGCCGAAGCGATCATCTGTGCCGGAGCCGCACCGCCGGCGCGGGGCCGCTCGGGCGGGGCGGGATGGCTGACCGCGACGAGCCTGGCCGGCGGGTCCCTGGGCGCAGGAGCGGATGGCAGCGCGACCGGGGTTGTCGCCGCCGAGGCGAGCGCGGGAACCGCAGGAGGCGCCGCCGCGGCGGGCAGGGCCGCCACCAGCAGCGCGTCAGGCCGCCGCGGCGGAGCGGGCGCGTCGACGAGGCGCAAGGCCGCCGGGTCCGCGGCCGCGAGGCCAACCGGGCCCTGCTGCCAGTTGAGGCGCTGGCCGGGCGAGCCGGGCTGCACGGAGGCGAGCTGCACCGGCGCAAGGCCGGCTGGCCGCGCCGTGGGGAAGGGCGCAAGCACGAAGCGGGGCTGGGCCGGCAGCGGCTGGACGGGAGCCGGGGCCGGCTGGGACGGGACCGGCTGCGCGGCGGGCGCTGGTTGGGCCGGCGGAGCGGCGGCGAGAGCGGGCGCTTCCTCCTCGGGAGCCGGCGGCAGGGCGGCGACCTGCGTCTCTCCCCGGCGGCCGCGAAGGCCCGTGCGCTGCGGCTCGGGGGCCGGCGCGGCCTGGCGGGAGGAATTCAGGAAGGCGTAGACGCCCGATTCGTCGCCAGCCGCGTTCGGGGCGTAGGCCAGCGTCTGCGGCTGCTGGACTGGCCCGCGCGCCGCGCGGCCACGCACCGGACGGCTCTCATCCTCCTCGTTCCAGCCGAACAGCGAGGCCCACAGGCTCTTGCGCGAGCTCTGCATGATGGCGCCCTCGTCGAAGTCGCCGGAGGCGAAGCCGCCGACGCTGCCGCCACGGGCCAGGATCTGCGCCTTGGCGACCTCGTAGCCCTCGAGCGGCCGGCCATCGGCGGCGATGTGCACCGTGTTGCCATCGGGGAACAGGCGCGCGAGCTGGTCGCGCGTCATGCGTGGCCAGGACCTGACGCTGCCGACATCGAGATGGATGAAGGGCGTGTAGGCGGTGGGATAATAACCGACGCCGCCGCGCTGGAGCTTCATGCCGATCGAGCGGATGTCGGAGGGCGAAACGTCGGGCAGGTAGAAGTCCATGGCCTTGCCCATGGTGTGCTGGCTGTGCTTGGCGACCCCGCGCGAGCGGCGGCGCAGCATCGAGTTGGTCTGCGGCGAGCGATAGGCCGAGACGACGTGGAAGGGGCTCGACGAGCCCACCTCGCGGTGTACCTCCCAGGCGATGTCGAACAGACGGGGGTCCATCCGGATCGGCTCGTCCAGCCGCCAGTCCCGGAGCGCCCAGTTCAGCTTCTCGAGCGCCTCGGCCACGTAGCGGCCATCGCGCCGGAAGGTGACCGTGGTCAGCTCCTTGGTGTGCATGTGCTGGATGGAGATGGTGCGGGTGTCGCCATTGGCCACGGCGTCCTGCGTGCCGCGCACGCCGACGATGAGCGCGAAGACCGAAAGCGCGCCGACCTGCAGCGCGCGCAGGGCGAACCCTGCCGGCCCCATGCCGCCCGTTCCGGATCCTGCCTGCCCTGCCTTCAAGACCGGGCACCTGCTGGCGGGTTCATCGGGACCACTGGCCATCACCCTTCACGCCGGCCGAGCCGGCCGTCCAACGCCGCGCCGGCCGAGCCGGCAGTCCAAACCCGGGCCGGGCAAGCCGGCCACCTCAACGCGGACCATTGCCGATGATGGTTAACCATCCGTTGACGGATGGCCTATCCCCCAGCCGCAGCCCGGCGCTGCTTAGTCGGCAATCATGGCGAAACCATGCGGCCGCAGGCAGCCTTGTCCAGGTTCCCGCCGCCCGTCAGAGGCCGAGCGCCTCGCGCGTGCGGCGGTGGAATCCGTAGATGTCCTCGAAGGTGCGGAGCTGGCTGCTCCCGTCGATGACATGGGTCATGTAGACGATGTGGATGGGCAGCTTGCGCGTCAGCTTGATGGTGCGCTCGCCCGAGCCGACCATGCCCTGCAGGCGCTGCTCGGACCAGCCCTCGTCGCGGCCGCCCAGAACCATCGAGGCGAGCTTCATCGGCTGCTCGACGCGGACGCAGCCCGAGGAATAGGCGCGGCGGGCCGAGGCGAACAGGTTCCGCGACGGCGTGTCGTGCAGATACACGGCGTGGTCATTGGGGAACATGAACTTGATGTTGCCTAGCGCATTGGAGGGGCCGGGCGGCTGGCGGATCGTGATGTTGTTGCCGCGGCGGATGACCTGCATGCCCTTGCGCTCGGCATAGCCGGGATCAGCCGCGAGCTTGGGCAGGTAATCCTTGCGCAGGAT
>JAIXZF010000371.1 GCA_027489835.1 Hyphomicrobiales bacterium | reverse complement strand
GCGCGCCCTCACCGTTCGACCAGCGCCATGCGGCTGTTGTAGTAGTTCATGAACATCGAGGTCAGCAGGCTGATGGTGAGGTACACCGCCATGGTGATGCCGATGATCTCGACCGCCTGGCCCGTCTGGTTCAGCACCGTGCCCGCGAAGACCTGCACCAGGTCCGGGTAGCCGATGGCCACCGCGAGCGACGAGTTCTTGGTGAGGTTGAGATAGTTGGAGGTCAGCGGCGGGATGATGACCCGCATCGCCTGCGGGATCACCACAGAGGTCAGGGTCCGTCCGTAGGGCAGCCCCAGCGAATCCGCGGCCTCCCACTGCCCGCGCGAGACGGCGAGGATGCCGGCGCGCACCACTTCGGCGATGAAGCCCGCGGTGTAGGTGACGAGGCCGAGCAGCAGCGCGACGAATTCGGGGTAGACGGTGATGCCGCCGCGCACGTTGAAGCCGGTCAGGGCCGGATAGTTGAAGCTGATGGGCTGGCCGGAGATGAAGTAGGCCAGGAGCGGCAGGAGCACGAGAGCTCCCAGCGAGATCCAGCCAATGGGATAGATGCGGCCCGTGGCGGCCTGCTGTTTCTTCGCCCACATGTAGAAGGCGATGGAGCCGAAGGCAGCGAGCAGGAAGGCGGCGCCGATGAGGCCCGCGCCGGCGCCAAAGACGGGCTCCGGCACAAAGAGCCCGCGGTTGTTGAGCATCACGCCGGCCGGCAGGTTGATCGACTGCCGCGGGCCGGGCAGCGGCTTGAGAACAGCGTTGTACCAGAACAGCAGCTGCAGCAGGAGCGGCAGGTTCCGGATCACCTCGACATAGACCATCGCCGCCTTTGCGATGATCCAGTTGCGCGAAAGGCGCGCGATGCCGACGAGAAAGCCGAGGATGGTGGCGAGCACGATGCCGATGGCCGCGACCATCAGCGTGTTGAGCAGGCCGACCCAGAAGGCCTGGCCGTAGCTCGAGGTCGAGCTGTAGGGCACCAGCGCCTGGTTGATGTCGAAGCCGGCGGTATTGTTCCAGAATCCGAGGCCGCGCGAAATCTTTTGCCGCTCGAGGTTCGTCAGCACGTTGGTGACAGCCTCGTACAGCAGGAAGCCGACGGCGCCGATCAGCAACGCCTGATAGACGTACCCTCGGATCTTCGGATCATAAAGCAAAGAAGCCTTGCCGGTCTCCGGCGCATCCTGAATCGACAAAATCCTGACCCCTTCCTTCCGCAGGCTTGGGCTGTGCCTGTCCGGCCGCCGTGCCACGTCTTGCTCTCACGCCCAGCATGGACCATGCCAAGCGAACCCCCATGCTGGCGCATGTCGCCCTTGCGCGCAACCGGCAGCCATGTGCATCCGGTGGCGGCAGCGTCCGGCCAGGCCTGACGCTGCCGCCATGCGGGCTCAGCGGATGGGCGGGGCGTACTGGAGGCCGCCATTGGACCACAGCGCGTTCACGCCGCGGCCGATCTTCAGGCGCGAGCTCTCCCCGACATTGCGCTCGAAGCTCTCGCCGTAATTGCCGATATGGCGCACGATCCGGGCCACCCAGTCGGTGGTGAGGCCGATGCCTTCGCCGAACTTGCCCTCGACGCCGAGCATGCGGCGGATTTCGGGATTGGTGGAGCTCAACTGCTGCGCGAGGTTGGCGCGGGTGACGCCAAGCTCCTCGGCGTTGATCATCGCGTAGTGGGTCCACTTCACGATGTTCGCCCATTGCTGGTCGCCGTTGGCGCGAACAGAGGAGGCGAGCGGCTCCTTCGAGATGACCTCGGGCAGCACAATGTGCGCATCGGGCTGGGTCAGCTTCAGGCGCTCGGCGTAAAGGCCCGAAACGTCCGTGGTGAAGGCGTCGCAGCGGCCCGATTCATAGGCGTTGCGGGTCTCGTCGTTGGTTGCGAAGGTGACGGGCGTGTACTTGAGATTGTTGCGGCGGAAAAAGTCAGCAAGATTCAGCTCGGTCGTGGTGCCTTGCTGAACGCAGACGGTCGCGCCGTCGAGCTTGAGGGCCGAGGCGACGCCGAGGCTCTTCTTGGCCATGAAGCCCTGACCGTCGTAATAGTTCGTCGCCAAGAAGGTGATGCCCAGCGCGGTGTCGCGCGACATGGTCCAGGTCGAGTTGCGGATCAGCACGTCCACTTCGCCCGACTGCAGCGCCGTGAAGCGCGACTGCGCCGTCAGCGGCACGAAGCGGACCTTGGACGGATCGTCGAAGATCGTGGCGGCGATGGCGCGGCAGTAGTCGACGTCCAGGCCCGACCAGTTGCCTTGGGCGTCGGGAATGCCGAAGCCGGCGAGACCGGTGCCGACGCCGCAAATGAGAGCGCCGCGATCGCGGACCTGCTTCAGAGTGGGGCCGGGCGCGGACTGCGCGAGCGCGGAACCCGCGACGGCCATGCCGGCAGCAAAGGCAACGATAAACGTCTTCATGTCTGGAACTCCCCCCAGGAGCGTTGAGAAACCATCGTCAGGGCCCCGCCTTGAGCGAAAGCCCGTCCCTAGCAAAACGGGTGCCGGACGCATGCCCGACACCCGAATTCAGTCATCAGATCCGGCGATGCCTCAACGGATCGGCGGTGCGTACTGCAGCCCGCCATTGGACCACAGCGCGTTGACGCCGCGGGCGATCTTCAGGCGCGAGCCCTGGCCCACATTGCGCTCGAAGCTCTCGCCGTAATTGCCGACATGGCGCACGATCCGCGCGACCCAATCGGTGGTCAGGCCGATGCCCTCGCCGAACTTGCCCTCGACGCCGAGCATGCGGCGGATCTCGGGGTTGGTGGAGCTCATCTGCTGAGCGATATTGGCGCGGGTCACGCCGAGTTCCTCGGCGTTGATCATGGCGTAGTGGGTCCACTTCACGATGTTCGCCCACTGCTGGTCGCCATTGGCGCGCACGGAGGAACCGAGCGGCTCTTTCGAGATGATCTCGGGCAGGACAATGTGGTCATCCGGCTGCGAGAGCTTCAGGCGCTCGGCGTAGAGGCCCGAGGCGTCGGTGGTGAAGGCGTCGCAGCGGCCGGCTTCGTAGGCGTTGCGGGTCTCGTCCGCGGTCGCGAAGGTGACGGGCGTGTACTTGAGATTGTTCTTGCGGAAGAAGTCCGCGAGGTTCAGCTCGGTGGTCGTGCCCTGCTGCGTGCAGACCTGGGCGCCGTCGAGCTTGAGCGCGGAGGCAACACCGAGGCCCTTCTTCACCATGAAGCCCTGGCCGTCATAGTAGTTGATGGCCTGGAAGGAGATGCCCAGCGCGGTGTCGCGCGACATGGTCCAGGTCGAGTTGCGGACGAGGACGTCCACTTCGCCCGACTGCAGCGCCGTGAAGCGGGCCTGCGCGGTCAGCGGCACGAAGCGGACCTTGGACGGATCGTCGAAGATCGCGGCGGCGATGGCGCGGCAGTAATCGACGTCGAGGCCGGACCAGTTGCCCTGGGCGTCCGGCGTCGCGAAGCCGGCGAGGCTGGTGTTCGTGCCGCAGACGAGCGATCCGCGCGCCTTGACCTGGTCAAGCTGGGAACGCTGCTGGGCGCCCGCCGCGGTCACGGTCAGCGCCAACGCCGCGCCTGCGACCAGGCCGGTCATGATGTTCTTCATTCTCTTCTCCCGAGTTGTCCCCTCGGCATTCGCACCGACGGGTTTGACGCATGGTCTCCAAAAGCGCCGCGCGCCATGCGCTTCGCGCAAAGCCACGTGCGACTTTTGTATGAACGGCACCTGCCAGAGCGTCACCATGACGTCAAGCGCGCCCGTGACCGAGCGGCGCGGCAGGCGCAGCCTCGGTCTCGATTGCAGGCCAGTTTGACCTTCTCGTCAAGCGCCGCCAGAGTGCGGCCCCGCTCGTTTCGTTCAAAAAGAAGTTCCGGATGAAGAAAGTTTCGCTTGAAGGCCTCCAGCGCTTCAGGGAGCGCACCCGCGTGGTCATGGCCGGCCGCGACCCCGAAGACAGCTACGGCTTCGTCAATCCGCCGATCGTGAGGGGCTCGACGGTCGTCTACCAGTCGCTGGACGAGTTCATGGCGCGCAAGGCGCGCTACATGTACGGCACGCTCGGCAACCCCACGCTGGATGCGCTCGAGACCGCGCTGAACGTCATGGAGGGCGGCGCCGGCGTCGTCGTCTGCCCGTCGGGGCTCCTGGCCTGCACGCTGCCCCTGCTCGCCGCGCTCTCGGCGGGCGACCACCTGCTCGTCACCGACAGCGTCTACCGGCCGACGCGGAACTTCTGCGCGACGGTGCTGGGACGGATGGGCGTCGAGGTCACCTATTTCGATCCGCTGATCGGCGACGGCATCGAGGCGCTGTTCAAGCCGAACACCAAGGCCGTGTTCACCGAGGCGCCGGGCTCGCAGAGCTTCGAGATGCAGGACATTCCCGCGATCGCCCGGGTCGCACACGCCAGGGGCGCGCTGGTGCTGATGGACAACACCTGGGCGACGCCGCTGTTCTTCGACAGCCACAAGGCCGGCGTCGACCTGTCGATCCAAGCCGGCACGAAGTACTATGCCGGCCATTCGGACGTGCTGGTCGGCACGGTGTCGGCCCGCACGCCTGAGCTCTACAAGCTGCTGCGCTCCACCTGGGAAACCCTCGGGGTCATCGTCGCGCCGGAGGATGCGTTCCTGACGTTGCGCGGGATCCGTACCATGCCGCTCAGGCTGAAGGAGCAGGAGCAGGCGGGGCTGGAGATGGCGCGCTGGCTGCAGGGCCGCGACGAGGTGCTGAAGGTGCTCCACCCCGCCTTGCCCGACGATCCCGGCCATGCGCTGTGGAAGCGCGACTTCACCGGCGCGTCCTCGCTGTTCTCCATCATCCTCAAGCCCGCGCCGCACGCGGCCGTGGCGGCGCTGGTCAACGATCTCGCGCTGTTCGGCATGGGCGCCTCATGGGGCGGCTATGAAAGCCTCGTGCTGCCCTTCGACTGCTCGGCCTACCGCACCGTGACCGAATGGAAGCCGGGCGGACCCTGCATCCGCATCCATATCGGGCTCGAGGATGTCGAGGACCTCAAGGAGGATCTCGATGCCGGCTTCAGGCGCATGAAGGCGGCGATGTGACCGCGGCAGCGGCCCTCACGGGGCCAGCCAGGTCGCTTCGATCGGCATCGCTTCAGCAGGGTCGCCGAAGCTGAAGCGGGCGCGCCTGTGCCCAGCGCTCGCGAGATACAGGAACTCCAGCGTCCGCGCCTCGATCACGACGGCCGCGAAGTGCGCGCGGCCGGCGTTGATCTCGTCATCGGCCTCGGGCAGGCGAAAGCCGCCGCCATCGGCGATGGCGACGCCCGGCGCCGGCTCGACGCCGTAACAGATGCGGCTGAACCTGCGGGACGCATCCCAGGCGTCGTCGGCGACCGCATCGTCGGTGTGAAGGCTGGCCTCGCCCTCGATCCGAACCTGAATCTTGGCCGCCGCATCGTAGGCGGTCAGGGCTATGGCGGGATGGCGCGCCAGTTCGGCGAATTTGTCGGAGCGGCGATCGGTGTGGAAGCGGAGGCGGCGCGAGGCGGGATCGCAGCCGCGCAGGATCACGACCCGCACGCGCGGACGGCCATCGAGGCCGACGCTGGACGCCATCGGAGCATGGAAGGCCGAGCGCCGGTCCGTAGCGCCCTCAGCAAGCATGCGCCAGGCGGTGTCGAGGCAGGCTGGCAGGTCATGGTAGTGCGCGGGCTCCGACGCCTCGAACAGCCGTCCCGTCGTGTCGTTCGCCATGAGGGCCGCGTCCGGATGCGCCACCCGTCGGCGGCTGATGGCTGAAACTGGCGACCCCTGCAGGGCTCGAACCTGCGACCCGCAGCTTAGAAGGCTGCTGCTCTATCCAGCTGAGCTAAGGGGCCAAACCGGACACGCCCGCGGTGCGCTCAATGCGTCCACTGGCCGACGCGGTTGAACTTGAAATTGTCGGAGTAGGACAGGCCGTGGCGCTTCGCCTCGGCCGGGGTCTGCAAGATGTAGGGGATGCCGTTGCGCTCGGCATAGGCCACGGCTTCCTCGGCGCTGTCGAACCAGAGCTTGAGCTGGCTCTTCATGTCGCGGGAAGAGGTCCAGCCCATCAGCGGCTCGACCTCGCGGGGCGTTTCCGGCTCGTATTCCAGCAGCCAGCGGTTCTTGGCCGTGCCGGACTGCATGGCGGTCTTGGCGGGGCGATAGATCCGTGCGGACATGTCGGAAGGGACCTCTTTGTGTTCGGCCGGCTGGTCGGGGCACCAGGATTCGAACCTGGGACCTCAAGTACCCAAAACTCGCGCGCTACCAGACTGCGCCATACCCCGTCCGTTGGCCAACGCGCAGCGGTTAACACGCAGCGCCGCAAGCGGCAAGCGGCGCCCTCAGCGCGGCTTGAACAGCGGATGCTCCACGCGGTCGCCGGGCTTGAGTCCGATCCGCTCCGCGATGCCGCCATTGACCTCGAGCACGCCGATGACAGGTTCGCCCGAGGGGATGGTGCGGGTCGACAGCGGCTCCGTCCGCTCGGCGACACGCGCCACCGTGCCGTCCTGGCGGATGAACACCATGTCGAGGGGGATGTAGGTGTTCTGCATCCACATCGAAACATGGTCGGAGCGCTCGAAGTCGAAGAGCATGCCGCGCTCGGGCGGCATGTAGCGCCGGAACATCAGCCCCCTCGCCCGCTGGTCGGGCGTGCGCATGACCTCGACCTGGAACTCGTGCCGCCCGCTCGCGGTGACGATGGCGAGCGTCTCCAGCGCCTGCGCGCTAGCATGGGCGATGCCGAGAGCGAGCAGCGCAAGGGCCGCCGCGGCGAGCCTCAGCCCGTTGCGGAGCGCCGCCATCTCAGCTGACGGTCGGGCCGATCGAGGTGCCGTCCAGCCGCACCTCGGCGGCCATCTGGCCCTTGGGCCCGTCGCCGAAGCGCACGAACACGAACTGGCCGGGCGTCAGGTCCTGGATGCCGTAGCGGCGCAGGATTTCCATATGCACGAAGATGTCCGGGTGGCCTTCTCCGCGCGTGACGAAGCCGAAGCCGCGCAGGCGGTTGAACCATTTCACCATGACCCGCTCGTAGCCGCTGGTCGGGGTCACCTGCACATGGGTGCGCGGCGCCGGAAGCTCGGCGGGATGCAGCGCCGTCGAATTATCGACCGAAAGCACGCGGACCGCCTGCAGGCCCTTCTGGCGTGGAACGGCCTCGACCACCACGCGCGCGCCCTCCGACACAGCGCCGAAGCCGTCGCGCTTGAGGATGGTGACATGGAGCAGGATGTCCGCCCCGCCGCTGTCGGGAATCAGGAACCCGAAGCCCTTGGCGACGTCGAACCACTTCACCCGGCCGCCAACCTCGATGGCGTGCTCCGCAGACGAAGCGGCGCCGTCCCTGTCGATGCCTTCGCGGACCGAGCCCAACTGACTGAGATGCTTGCCGTCCTGCTCGTCGATCATCGACTGCCGCCCCAGTGCACAACGCGATTCGTTAGCGGAGGATAACACTGTTGAAGCCCCGAAAAACACCTAGCTACAACCATCCACACCGGTTGCGCGCAACCTCACGCAACCTGAAGCAGCGGAGCGAGCGCCTGGCCGATCTCGGCCCTCACCACAAGGTCGGCGACTGCGTCGAAATCGGTCGGCTCCCGGTTGACGATGACGAGACGCGCGCCTGCCCGCTTGGCGATGAGCGGCAGCGTCGCGGCCGGATAGACCACGAGCGAGGAGCCGATGGCGAGGAAGAGATCGGCGTCCTCGCTGAGTTCGCGCGCCCGGCGCAGCTCGGCCTGCGGCATGGGCTGGCCGAAGCTGATGGTAGCGCTCTTCACGAGTCCGCCGCACGCATCGCAACCGGGCGCGGAGCCGGTCGCCTCGAACACGGCGCGAATCGGGCCAAGCTCGTGGCGCCTGCCGCAGTCGAGGCAGGCGGCGTATGTGCCGTTGCCATGCAGTTCGACCAGCTTGTCCGCCTCGATGCCGGATGCCTGATGCAGCCCGTCGATGTTCTGGGTGATGACCCCCGGCATCCGGCCGCTTGCGACCAGATGCGCCAGCGCTTCATGCGCGATGCCGGGCTTCGCGCCGGCGAAGCTGTCGTCCATGGCGAACTTGCGGCGCCAGGCCTCGGCGCGGGCGGCGGCGCTGCCGACGAAGGCGTCGAAGGGGATGGGCTTGTTGCGCATCCAGGGGCTTCCCGGCGACCGGAAGTCGGGCACGCCCGATTCCGTCGAGACCCCGGCGCCGGTGAAGGCCAGCGGGCGGCGCGCCGCCTCGACCATGTCGAACAGCCTCTCGATCTTTGGAGCGAGTCCATCCCTGCGCATCGTCGTCTCCCGGGGGCACCCTTAGATCGAGGCTGACGGCTCCCCGCGCAAGGGCGCGAAGGCGCGCGCCTTGCGAAATCCCGGGCGCTGGTCTTGATTGCCGGCATGACCGCGCTCGTGCTCAATCCGCTGCTGCTCGACACTGGCAGCCCACCTATCCCTGAGGCCAAGGCCTGGCTCGCCGCCTATGACGGGCGCCATGGTGCGGCCATCGATTTGTCGCAGGCGGCTCCCGGCGGCGCGCCGCCTCCGGCGCTGCTGGCCAGGGCCGCCGAGGCCGCAGGTTCAGCGGACAGCGCCCGCTACGGGCCGATCCAGGGCAATGCGGGCTTGCGGGCGGCGCTGGCGGCCGACATGGCCGACGTCTATGGCGCGGCGATCGGGCCGGGCGAGGTCGCGATCACGGCCGGCTGCAACCAGGCCTTCGTCGCCGCCATGATGGCCCTCGCCAAGGCGGGCGACGCCGTGATCGTGCCAACGCCGTGGTATTTCAACCACCAGATGACGCTGCAGATGCTCGGCATCCGCTGCACGCCGCTCCCCTGCGCACCAGGGGCGGGCTTCGTCCCGGATCCGGCCGAGGCGCGGCGGCTGATCGACGGGGCGACGCGCGCCATCGTGCTGGTGAGCCCGAACAACCCCACCGGGGCGGTCTATCCTCCCGCCGTGATCGCGGCCTTCGCCCGCCTCGCGCAAGAGGCGGGGATCGCGCTCGTGCTCGACGAGACCTATCGCGACTTCATGCCGGAGGGCGGGAGGCGGCCGCACGAGCTGTTCGCCGATCCCGCCTGGCGGGAGACGCTCGTGCATCTCTACAGCTT
>JAIXZF010000389.1 GCA_027489835.1 Hyphomicrobiales bacterium | reverse complement strand
GTGAAGATCTGCTTCATGCCCTTGTAGAGCCCGCTCACGACGGGCGTGCGCTCGAGCAGGTTCTCGCCGGCCTCGATCAGGGCGCGTCCGACGAGGTTCGCCGTGAGAAAGCCCAGCAGCGTCAGACCCACCAGCGCGACGACGAGCCCGAAGCCTGGAATGGCGAAGGGAAGATAGTTTTCCGGCAGATAGCTCGCGGGGATGATCGGCTTCACCCAGCCATCCACGAGGCTGATGAACCACCACACCAGGAATGTCGTGACCGTCAGCGGCCCGGCGATGATCACGCCTGTCAGGAAGTAGCGGCGCAGCCGCGCCATGGCGCCGCCGCTGCGGGCCAGTTCGTTCGCGGCCGCGATGTCGCGCGCGTCGGGTCGATGATCCAGGCTCATGCAGCGCCTTCGCCGAGCTTGCGCCTCGCGGGCGGGGTCGCGCCGCGAAGCAGGGTCAGCCCAGCTATCTAGCGCACCTTGTGGCCCTGCACACCAGTCATGATGCGCTGCAACCGGAAAGGCAGTCGGATCACTCGACCGTGACGGACTTGGCGAGGTTGCGAGGCTGGTCCACGTCTTTGCCCATGAACAGCGCCGTGTGGTAGGCGATCAGCTGGATCGGCACGGCATAGACCATGGCGCTGAAGGTGGCCGGCATGGTCGGCATGATGATGGTCGCCTCGGCCTCGATGCCGGCCTCGGCTGCTCCGCGCTCGTCGGTGATGAGGATGATGCGCCCGCCCCGCGCGGCCACCTCCTGCATGTTCGACGCGGTCTTCTCGAAGATCGCATCGTAGGGCGCGACGACGATGACAGGCATGTCCTCGTCGATCAGCGCGATCGGTCCGTGCTTCAGCTCGCCCGCGGCATAACCTTCGGCGTGGATATAGCTGATTTCCTTCAGCTTCAGCGCGCCTTCCAGCGCGAGCGGGAAGCTGGTGCCGCGGCCGAGATAGAGCACGTCCCGCGCCTTAGACAGCCGCTGGGCGATCTTCTCGATCTGCGCCTCGGTCTTGAGCGCCTCGGCCATCAGGCCCGGCAGGCGGATGAGCTCCTGCACAAGCTCCGCCTCGCGCGTCGCGTCGATCACCCCGCGCATGCGCCCTGCCGCGACGGCGAGGCTGGCCAGCGCCGTGAGCTGGCAGGTGAAGGCCTTGGTCGAGGCGACGCCGATCTCCGGGCCGGCGATGGTCGGCGCCACCACGTCGCTCTCGCGCGCGATGCTCGACGTCGCGACGTTCACGACGGACAATATCGATTGGCCCTGGGACTTCGCGTAGCGCAGCGACGCGAGGGTGTCGGCCGTCTCGCCAGACTGCGAGACGAACAGCGCCATCCCGTCCTTGGGCAATGGAGCCTCGCGGTAGCGGAACTCGGACGCGACGTCGATCTCGACGGGAAGCCGCGCGAGCCGCTCGAACCAGTAGCGCGAGGTCAGCCCGGCGAGATAGGCCGTGCCGCATGCCGCGATCGACAGCCGGGAGAGCTTCGTCCAGTCGAACGGCGCTTCGAAGGGCAGGCGCACCTTGCCCTCGACCATGTCGAGGTAGGCCGTCAGCGTGTGGCCGACGACCTCGGGCTGCTCGTGGATCTCCTTCGCCATGAAGTGGCGGTGGTTGCCCTTGTCGACCAAAGCCGCGCCCGCGGCAACGCGCTGGGCCGGCCGCTGGACGATGGCCCCGCTGCGGTCACGGAACTCCACGGAATTGCGATGCAGCACCGCCCAGTCGCCCTCGTCGAGATAGGCGATGAGGTTGGTGAACGGCGCGAGCGCGAGCGCGTCCGAGCCGAGGTACATCTCGCCCTCGCCAATGCCGACCGCGAGCGGCGAGCCGAGGCGGGCGCCGATCAGCAGGTCTTCCTCGCCCTGGAACAGGAAGGCGAGCGCGAACGCGCCGCGCAGGCGCGGCAGCACGGCCCCGACCGCGTCGACCGGCGAAAGGCCGCGCTCCATCTCGCGCGTCACGAGATGGGCGACGACCTCCGTATCCGTTTCCGATTCGAAGACGTGGCCTTCGGCCTTCAGCTCTTCACGGAACTCGCGGAAATTCTCGATGATGCCATTGTGGACGACCGCCAGGCGGCTGGTGGCATGGGGATGTGCGTTGGAGGTCGTAGGCTTGCCATGCGTCGCCCAGCGCGTGTGGCCGATGCCGATCAGCCCGTTGAGCGGCTGCTGAGACAGCTTCGTCTCGAGGTTGCGCAGCTTGCCCTCGGCCCGCCGCCGCGTGAGTTGCCCGCCTTCTAGCGTCGCGATGCCGGCCGAATCGTAGCCGCGATATTCGAGCCGCCGCAGCGCCTCGACCACGTCGAGCGCCACAGGGTTCTTTCCGAGAATTCCAACAATGCCGCACATCGGATCGTTCGCCTCTGAATGATGGCCTGTGGAACGCCTGGCGTTGCCGGCCTGACATGAAGTGCAGGCAACGGCGTAACCATCACTCAGGCTTCGCCCAAATCACTTTCGATGACCATCCGTAAACATTTGCCTCATTTGGGCGCGTTCTTCTTGGCATCGAGCTTTCGCTTGCGGAAGGAAGCGGCCCAACCGTCCAGGTTCGACTGCCGCGCCCGCGCCACGGCTAGCGCGTCGGCGGGAACGTCGCGCGTGATGACCGATCCGGACCCGACATAGGCTCCATCGGCAATGGTGACGGGCGCGACGAGCGACGAGTTCGAGCCGATGAAGGCGCCCGCGCCGATCACGGTCCTGAACTTGGAGTAGCCGTCATAATTGCAGGTGATGGTGCCCGCGCCGATGTTGGCGTTCGCGCCGACGCTCGCATCGCCGATATAGGTGAGATGGCTGACCTTGGCGCCCTGCCCCAACGTGGCGGCCTTGATCTCGACGAAGTTGCCGACCTTGGCGCCCTGGCCCAGATCCGAGCCGGGCCTGAGCCGCGCGAACGGCCCCACGGAAGCGCCGGCGCCCACATGCGCGCCCTCCAGGTGCGAGAAGGCGTGGATCACCGCGCCCTCTTCGACGCTCACGCCGGGCCCGAACACCACATGCGGCTCGATCAGCACGTCACGGGCCAGCCTCGTGTCATGGTGGAGATGCACGCTCGACGGATCCTGCATGGTGACGCCCGCGCGCATCGCCGCCTCGCGCAGCCGGCGCTGCATGGCAGCCTCCGCTGCAGCGAGCTGCACCCGGTCGTTGACCCCCTGCACCTCGGCCTCCGGCGCAGTGAGCGCCACCGCGCGCATGCCCATCCGCGCCGCGATCGCCGGGGCGTCTGTCAGGTAGTATTCGCGCTGCGCGTTGTCGTTGGACACCTTGAGCAGGATGGGAAGCGCCGCCGCGCCCGCGAGCGCGATCAGGCCGGCGTTGCACAGCGTGATGGCCCGCTGCTCGGCAGTGGCATCCTTGTGTTCGACGATGGCCTTCAGCTCATCCCCGTCGCTGATCATGCGCCCGTAACCGGTCGGCTCGGAGGCCTCGAAGCCGAGCCCGGCCACAGCCGCGC
>JAIXZF010000214.1 GCA_027489835.1 Hyphomicrobiales bacterium | reverse complement strand
GTTGACCTTGTAGTCCTCGGCCGGCACCGCGTAGCACATGCGCAGGAAGTTCGAGGAATAGTCGAGGCTGTTCAGCGGATACACGAAGGGCTGGCCGACCGTGTACTTGTAGGCCATGGCCGCCAGCGTCGGCATCTTGGCGATCATGCGCATCGAGGCGATCATGCGCTGGGTCGGATCGGAGATGTCGGTCGAGTCGTGATAGAACGCCGACATGGCGCCGACGGCCGCGACCATGACCGCCATCGGGTGAGCGTCGCGGCGGAAGCCCTGGTAGAATCGGGCCATCTGCTCATGCACCATGGTGTGGCGCGTGACGCGATAATCAAAATCGGCCTTCTGCGCCGCGGTCGGCAACTCGCCGTAGAGCAGCAGGTAGCAGGTCTCGAGAAAGTCGCCATGCTCGGCAAGCTGCTCGATCGGGTAGCCGCGATACAGCAGGATGCCTTCGTCGCCGTCGATGTAGGTGATCTTGGATTCGCAGCTCGCCGTCGAGGTGAAGCCCGGGTCATAGGTGAACATGCCCGTCTGCCCATAGAGCTTGGCGATGTCGATGACGCTCGGGCCGATCGTGCCTTCCTTGACCGCGACCTCGACCTTCTGATTGTCGACGACGATATGTCCCGTCATTGCGCTCATCGGACTTCCTTTCCCACAGGCTTTGCGCCTTGTCTTTCAGTCTTGCCGTCACGCAGACAGGACAACCGAAGGTCGGGAGATCCGCAATAGTGACGCTTCACTGCATTGCTAACTGATCCGCCGCAGTGCAGCAACAGCGTCAAAGGTCGGGGTCGGCAGGCGCCCGGCAACCTCAGCCGACGACGTCCGCAAGCCGGCCCAGGGTCTCCTCCCGGCCCAGCACGGCGAGCACGTCGAAGAGGCCCGGGGAGGTGGTCTTGCCGGTCAGGGCCGCCCGCAGCGGTTGCGCCACCTGCCCGAGCTTGAGCCCTTCGGCTTCCGCGAACTCGCGCACGGCATCTTCCGTGCTCTGGGCCGACCACAGCGGCAGCGCTGACAGCCGTCCTGCCAGCAGCCCGATGCGCCGGCGGGCCGCGTCGTCGAGGAGGGCGGCGGCCTTGTCCTCGAGCGGCAGGGGCCGTGGCGTATAAAGGTAGGCGGCGCTGTCGAGCAGTTCGACGAGGGTCTTGGCGCGCTCCTTAAGGCCGGGCATGGCCGTCGCGAGCTTCGCGCGCAGGGCCGGCGAGAGCGCCTCGCCGATGCCGCGCACGGGGCCGAGCTCCGGCATCACTGCATCGAGCGCGGCGAGGATCTCGTCGACGCTCGCCGCGCGCATGTAGATGCCGTTCAGGTTCTCGAGCTTGGCGAAATCGAAGCGCGACGGCGAGCGGCCGATCGCGCCAAGGTCGAAGGCCGCGACCATCTCCTCGGTCGAGAAAATCTCCTGGTCGCCATGGGCCCAGCCGAGCCTGACGAGATAATTGCGCAGCGCCGCCGGCAGATAGCCAAGCGAGCGGTAAGCATCGACGCCGAGCGCGCCATGTCGCTTCGACAGCTTGGCGCCATCCGGGCCGTGGATGAGCGGGATGTGGGCCATCACCGGCACGTCCCAGCCCATGGCCTGGTAGATCTGCGTCTGGCGGGCGGCGTTGGTCAGGTGGTCGTCGCCGCGGATGACATGCGTCACGCCCATGTCGTGGTCGTCGACGACGACGGCCAGCATGTAGGTGGGCGTGCCGTCCGAGCGCAGAAGCACGAGGTCATCGAGCTCCTTGTTCTGCCAGGTGACGCGGCCCTGGACCTGATCCTCGACCACGGTCTCGCCTTCCGTCTGCGCCTTGAGGCGGATGACCGGGCGGATGCCTTCCGGCGCCGTGGCCGGGTCCCGGTCGCGCCAGCGGCCATCGTAGCGCAGCGCGCGGCCCTCCTTGCGTGCGAGTTCGCGCATCTCCTCGAGCTCTTGTGCGGACGCGTAGCAGCGATAGGCGCGGCCCCGCGCCAGCAGCTCATGCGCCACCTCGGCGTGGCGGGCCGCACGGGCGAACTGGAAGATCGGCTCGCCTTCCCAATCAAGGCCAAGCCATTTCAGCCCGTCGACGATGGCCTCGATGGCGGCCTCGGTCGAGCGCTCGCGGTCGGTGTCCTCGATGCGCAGCAGCATCGTTCCGCCCATGCGCCGGGCATAGAGCCAGTTGAACAGCGCCGTCCGTGCCCCTCCGATGTGCAGGAAGCCGGTAGGCGAGGGGGCGAAGCGGGTGATGACGGGCTTGTTCATGGGCGAAGCATCGATCTCGGCATGGCGCTGGGGACGGACGCCCCGCGCGTGGAATGCGCCCTCCGAGTCCACTTTGGGCGGGCGCTCATCTAACATGGTCGAACATGGAAGGTAAGCAGCCTCAAGGCCATGATCGGGTCCGCGCCGGCGCGCGCGCGGCGCCATGGATCGGCGCGCCCGGACGTCAGGGTTCATGGCGGCTGCACGCCGGGCTCGCCGCCGAGGCGGGCCGCGATGCGCTCGGCCGGCTCGTGGGGCTGGAGACCGACCGGCGAAGCTGGTTCAACTGGCTGCCGGTGGCGTTCGGCCTCGGCATCGGGGCCTATTTCGCGGCCGATCGCGAGCCGCTGGCGTGGGGCCCGCCGGCGGCGCTGCTGGCGGCGGCCGCAGCCGCCTGGGCCTTGCGCCGACGCCCCGTCGCGGCCGCCCTGGCGCTGGCTCTCGCGGCGCTCTTCGGCGGTTTGTGGGCGGCGCAACTGCGCACCGAGCGGGTGAGGGCGCCAACGCTGGAGCGCGTCATCATCGGGGAGGTGAGCGGTTTCGTCGAGGCGGTGGACGAGCGGAGCGCGGACCAGCGCCTCGTGCTGCTCGTGACCGGTGTGCCGCCGCTCGAGCGCGCCACCTTGCCCCAGCGCGTCAGGGTCACGCTCGGCAAGGACCGGGTCGATGCAGGCGAGCACATCCGGCTCAGGGCGCGGCTGATGCCGCCTCCAGAGGCGGCGCGCCCGGGAGGCTACGATTTCGCGCGCGATGCCTTCTTCCGGGGCATCGGCGCGATCGGATCGGGGCTGGGCCGCATCGAACGCGTGCCTGCACCCGAGCCGGCGCCGCTGGTCGTTCGCGCCAACGCCGCGATTGATCAGGCCCGCAACGCGATGACCGAGCGAATCGCAGCGCTGATCGGCGGGCAGGCCGGCGCGGTGGCGGCCGCGCTGGTGACCGGCAAGCGCGGGCTCATTTCGGAGGAGACGAACGACGTGCTGCGCGGGGCCGGCATTTACCACATTGTCTCGATTTCCGGGCTGCACATGGTGCTCGCGGCTGGCGCCGTGTTCTGGCTCGTCAGGGCGGCGCTGGCGCTCGTGCCTGCCGCCGCGCTTCTGTGGCCGCTCAAGAAGATCGCCGCCGTCGCGGCCATGGTCGGCGCGAGCTTCTACTGCATCTTCTCGGGCTCCGAGGTCGCGACGGAGCGCTCCCTGATCATGACGCTGATCATGCTGGGGGCGATCCTGGCCGACCGGCCGGCGCTCAGCATGCGGAACCTCGCGCTGGCGGCGTTGGTGGTGCTGGCGCTGGAGCCGGACGCGCTGCTCGGGCCAAGCTTCCAGATGTCGTTCGGCGCGGTGGCCGCACTCATCGCCTTCGCCGAATGGGATCGTGGGCGAGCGCGGGCGAACGCTGTCGAGCCGGGCCTTCTGCCGCGCCTCTTGCGGGGCGCCCGGCTGGCGACGCTTGGCCTGCTCGTCACCTCGATCATCGCCGGGGCTGCGACCGCGCCCTTCGGCGCGTTCCACTTCCAGACCTACAATCCCTACGGGCTGATCGGCAACATGCTGGCGCTGCCCTTCGTGTCGCTCGTGGTGATGCCAGCGGCTGTGGCGGGAGCGCTGCTCTATCCGCTCGGGCTCGACGCCCTGGCCTGGTGGGTGATGGGCGCTGCGACAGAGCCGGTCCTCGCCGTGTCGCGCCACGTCGCGGCACTGGGCGGCTCGACCAAGGTGGTGCCGGCCTACGGCCTCGCCGCGATCCTGCTGATGGGGACGGGCCTGCTGTTCCTGACGTTGCTGTCGACATCTCTGAGGTGGCTGGGGCTTGCGCCGCTCGCGATCGGGATCGGGCTGGCCGCACGGCCGGATCGCGCCGACATCTTCATCGACCGCGAGGGAGCCGGTGTCGCCGTCCGCGCGGCATCGGGATCGCTTGCGGTGATCGGAAGACCCGGGAACTTCGTGACCGCACAGTGGCTGAAGGCCGATGGCGACGAGCGAAGGCCGGACGATGCAAGCGTGAAGCCCGCCTCCGCCTGCGACGGGCTGGGCTGCGTGATGCGCCTGCCGAGCGGCCGGGCAGTGGCATGGTCACGCGATCCGGCCACGATTGCCGAGGATTGCGGCCGTGCCGACCTCGTCGTGACGCCGCTGCGCTGGCGAGGAGCCTGCGCCGCGCTCCTCGTCGACCGCGTGACGCT
>JAIXZF010000036.1 GCA_027489835.1 Hyphomicrobiales bacterium | reverse complement strand
GGCGCCGGCAAGGGAAGCCTGCATCCGGCATCGCTGCTCACGCTCGTGGTGGCCAACCTCTTTGGCGCCGCGGGCCCGCTGGAGAATTTCTGGGGCCAGCCCAGCCCCGCCTGGAACGCGGCCTTCGGCAGTCCCGACCTCTACCTCGCGCGCAACATGAGCGTGGCCTATCTCGGCGCCATCCCTCTGCTCGCGATCATCGGCGTCGGCATCCTGCGCGGACGCGCCATGGACCCGCCGATCCGCGCCATCGCCATCGGCGCGCTGCTGGTGGTGCTCTACGCGCTCGGGCGCTACACGCCGGCCTTCCAGGGCCTTTACGCGCTGCTGCCGGGGCTGTCCTTCTACAGAAGGCCGGCCGACGCGCTTTTCAACTTCGGCGCGCTCGCCGCGATCCTCTCCGGCTACTGCATGCATGTGCTGGCGTCGCGGCCCTTGCCGCCGGCGAGGAGCTGGCAGTGGGCGGTCGGCGGGCTGGCCATCCTGCTGTCGGTCATCGCCGGGCTCTGGCTCGCTTCGCTGACGGGAAGTCTGCGCGTCGCCCTCGTGCCGGTCGCGACCGCGCTGATCCTTCTGCTGCTCGCCGCCGCCCTGCTCCGCTTCCTGCGGCAGGCACACCGCGCGGCCCCGCTTGCGGCCGCCCTGTTCGTGGCGGCCGTGCTCGGCATCGACCTCGCCGTCAGCAACGGGCCGAGCGAATCGACCGGGCTGCCGACGGCGCAGTACGACGTGCTTCGGCCGGGCACCGACAACGAGACCATCGCCCTCATCCGGTCGGAGCTGGCGCGCTCCGCCGCGCCCGACCGGCGCGACCGGGTGGAGCTCGCCGGCATCGACTTCCACTGGCCGAACGCCAGCATGACCCACGGCTTCGATCATACCCTCGGCTACAACCCGCTGCGCCTTGGCGATTACGCGCGCGCCACCGGCGCGGGCGACCACATCGCGCTGCCCGACCAGCGGACCTTCTCGCCGCTGTTTCCGGGCTACCGGTCCCTGCTCGCCAACATGCTCGGCCTGCGCCTGATCGCGAGCCGCGTGCCGATCGACCAGATCGACCGTAGCCTCGCTCCGGGCTCGTTCCGCCTCGTCGGACGCACCGCGGACGCCTTCATCTACGAGAACCCGGCCGCGCTGCCGAGGGTGATGGTCGTGCCCCGCGCCGAGCAGGCGGATTTCGAGACGCTGATCGCCAGGGGGCAGTGGCCGCACGACTTTGATCCGCGCCGCAGTGTCCTGCTGGCGGATGCTCCGGCCCCGGCCTTCTGCCCTGCTCCCGAAGGGCCGGTCGCGGCGCCAGCCGCGTCGATCGCCAGCTACCGCAACACTGTCGTCAGGGTCGAGGTCTCGTCGCCTGGCTGCGGATACCTCGTGCTCAACGATGTCTGGCAGCGCTGGTGGACCGCGGAAGTCAACGGCGAGGCTGGCCCCGTGCTCCGCGCCAACGTGCTGTTCCGCGCCGTCCCGGTCCCGGCAGGGCGCTCGGTCGTGGTCTTCCGGTTCCGCCCTTTTTCGGGGCTCGCGGCCGATCTCGTCATGCGCCTTCCCGGAGGCCTTGCCGACCTGCTGACCGGCCTGGTGGCAAGGCTGGACCGGTGGGTCAGCCGCTGAGGCCCGCCCAGCGCTACTCGGCCGCCGTGTCCGGCACGGCGCGCGGATCGCGCTTGCGCGCCATTCGGCGGACGGGGGCTAGCGGCACCTGAGCCAGGCCGGCAGGCGTGCGCCCCGCCTCCATGAACAGGTCAGCGACCTTCACGATCTCGCCGCGCAACTGCAGGTTTTCGGCGGCTTGACGCGCCTCGGCGCGGTCGGCTTCGCGCCTGATCGACGCGATCTCCTGCCGCAATGTCGCCCGCTCGGCCCTGACCTGCGACAGCGCCTCCTGAGCTCCGGCCAGATCGCCGGACAGCGCGGCGGTGCGCGCCTCGAGCTCGCGGCGGGAGGTGGCGAGCTCCACCTCGGCCCTGGCGCGTTCGGCCTTGAGCTCGCGCATGCCGGCCGTCAGCGCCTCGACCTCGCGGCGCGCCGCCGAGTGCATCGTGTCGACCGTCTCGCGCGCCGCCCGCATCTCCTTGAGGATCTGCTCGAGATCGGCCGCGCGGTCCTCGGCCGCCTTCAGGCGCTGGCGCAACGCGTCGCGCTCGTCACGCACCGACCCTAGCTCGTGCCCGCGCTGTTCGAGCGCCGCGCGCGTCGTCCCGTGCCCGGCACGCTCGCTCTCCAGCGCCGCGCTGGCAGCGGCAAGCCGCGCCGTCAGATCCTCGATGCTGGCTGCGCGTGTCATGGCCAGCGTCTCGCTCTCGGCCAGCGCGATCCGCAGCCGGTCCTTCTCCTGCGACAGTGCGTCGTGCTGGTGCTGAAGCGTGCCGAGTTCGGTGCTCGTGCGGGCCAGCGCGGCGTCCAGCGCCTCGGCCCTGGCGTGCGCCGCCTCGAATTCGCGCGTCCGCGAGGCAAGCGCTGCGGTGAGGTCCGCGCGCTCGATCCTGAGCGCAGCCACGTCCTTGTCGCGCTCGGCGAGGGCCTGTCCCCTGATGGCAAGATCGTTGCGCGACGAGGCGTGCTGGGCCTCCTCGTCGGCGAGGCGCGCCCGCACTGCCGCGAGGTCTTCGGTCAGCCCCGCGGCCTTGCCCTGCAGATCGGCGATGGCGAGGTCACGGACGCCGAGCGTGGTCTTGAGCTCGGATATGTCCATCTCGCGCTGCCCGAGCGCGGCGAGCGCCTGGGCGCGGGCGGCCCCGCGCTCGTCGGCCTTCCGCTCGAGTTCGCGCTCGCGCACGGCGAACTGAGCCCGCAGATGGTCGCGCTCGGCGGCGATCTCCTCGACGGATAGCGGGAAGGTCAGCTCGGCGCGGCGGCGGGCCAGCCTGTCCGCGCGCCGGCTGATGGCCGGCAGCATGATCAGCCAGCACAATGTCGCTCCCAGGAAACCCAGTGCGACCAGCATCACAGCTTCGATCAAGGCGCGGACCCTCGCTACGCAGGCGTGGCCTTAGCATGCCATGCGCAAGGTCCGATAGCCAGATCGTCGCGGGCCAGAAGCCCAGGGATCAGAAGGGATTCCAGGTCGATTGGCTGGTGAATTTGAGGTACCCGACATTCACGCCGAGCCGGGCGCCCACGCCGCTGCGGATGGGCACGACGGTGACGCCGTCGCCCGCCGTCAGCGCGGTGAAGCCGAAGCCCGCAATGAAGTAGGCGGAGCCGTCCACGCCGCCGAAGCGCTGGAAGATCGCGTCCGTCCGCGGCATGTTGTAGATCAGCATCATCGTCCGCGCGCCATCGCCGCCGAAGTCGAAGCCCAGCGACGGACCCTGCCAGAACACGCGGCGGTCGCCGGCGTTGCGGGTGTAGAGCATCCCTTCCCCGAAGCGCAGCCCGGCCACGAACGCGCCCGAGGCCTCCTGGCCGAGCACGTAGCCGTTCGGCTCGCCCCAGCGCCTGACGGCCTCTTCGACCGCGAGCGCAAGCCCGCGCGAGACGTTGCCGAAGAATTTGTGCCCGGAGCCGACCAGCTCTTCGGACCTGAACGTATTGCCGCTCCGCTGCTGGGCGGCAACGGGAAGCGGCGCGAACACGGCCGCGACCGCGCAGGCGAGGCTGAACGCCAGCGCCGCGAAACGAACTGTAAACCTTGCTTGCAAGGACCCCTCCAGTGGCAACGGGCGTCTAACCATCCCGGTGGATACGATGACGACGGCGCCTGCCCTGCGGTGGGCGTCCTTGTGGCCGGACGCCTCGAATCAGCTGACGTAAGGATCGACCTTGAACACGGCCATTGCAAGGCGTTGGCGGCGCGCGGCGCGTGCCGGCTTCCTCCTCCTGACGATTGCGGCCGCGCCGGCCGCCCAGGCCGCAGGCGTCGCGCTGCCGCCGCTGCCGGGCCTCCCCGGCGTCGGCGAGGGCGTGGTGGTGCACGATCAGGCGGGCATCGCGCTGAGCGGCTTCGATCCGGTCGCCTACTTCATCGACGGCAGGCCCCGCGGCGGATTGCCCGCGCATGAGCTGGTCCATGCCGGCGCGGTGTGGCGCTTCGCCAGCCGCGCCAATCTCGAGGCCTTTCGCAACCAGCCAGACGCCTTCATTCCCGTTTTCGGCGGCTACGACGCCGTGGCCGTGGCGGAGGGGCGCGCTGCCGAAGCCGGACCGGATCACTTCGCCATCATCGGCGGCCGGCTCTACACGCTGCGCTCGGCCGCCTCGCTGGCGGCGCTCCGGGCCGATCCGCGCCTGCTCGCGCGCGCCGAGGAGCGCTGGCCCGAGGTGGAGCGCCAGCTCGCGCGCTGATCAGCAGGCCCTGCGCACCGCGTCCAGCAATTCCTCCATCAGGGCCGCGTCCGACACGGCAGCGAAGGCAGGGTTGTCGAAGGCGCCGTCCGCCCCGCCGTCATAGCGCAGCGGCTGGCCGTCCAACCCCGCCACGCGCCCCCCGGCCGCCGACAGGATGGCGTCTCCAGCCGCGATGTCCCAAGCCATCGTCCGGCCGTGGCGCACATGAAGGTCGGCGATCCCCTCGGCCAGAAGCCCGAACTTGATGGCGGAGGACGCCAGCCGCGTCTCCGTCGCCCCGCACAGCTTCAGCGCCACTTCCGAGCGCGCGTCGCCATGCCGGCGGCTCACGAGCGCGAGCCGCGCCGGGCCCTGCGGCCTCAGCCGCACATGCAGTGGCCGCCGCGCGCCGGTGGGCCGCCACGCGGCGTCGAGATCGACCGCGAACGCCATGTCCCCGGCCAGCCAGGCCTTGCCCAGCGCCGGAGCGACGATGGCGCCCGCCACGGGCCGCCCGTGGCTGATGGCGGCGAGGCAGACGCAGAACTCTGCGCCGCGGTCGAGGAATTCGGAGGTTCCATCCAGCGGGTCGAGCAGCAGGAACGTACCCTCGCAGGCTCCCCCCTCCCCTGCATGCTCTTCGCTGACGAGGGGCGTCTCCAGCCCGAGCCGCTCAAGCGCCTGCCTGACGGCCGCGTCCGCCGCGAGGTCGGCTTCGGAGACGAAGCTGCCATCGGCCTTGCGCTCGCGCCCGACCTCGCCGCGCCAGAAGCCCATC
>JAIXZF010000057.1 GCA_027489835.1 Hyphomicrobiales bacterium | reverse complement strand
GACGCCTGAGCGGGCTGCCGCCGTGGCCGACGCAGGCCTTCTCTTCACCTGCCTGGGAACGGGCGCCCCGCCTGCCTCGCTGAGGCGGGCCGGGCCGGCCCATCTGGTCGAGGCCGGAGGCCGCACGCTCCTGATCGACTGCGGCAGCATGGTCTCGCAAAGGCTGCTCGCGGCCGGCAAGCGGACCAGCACCATCGACGCGCTCATCGTCACGCATCTGCATTCCGACCACATCGTGGATTTCTACCAGCTCGTGATCTCGAGCTGGCATCAGGGCCGAGACAGGCCATGGCGCGTCATCGCGCCCGCGCCGGCGCTGGCGGCTCTCAAGGCGCAGTACGACGCCTATGTCGAGGAGCGCGCGCTGCGCATTGCCTTCGAGAAGCGGCCCTCTGCGCTCGGGCTCGAGGTCGTCTTCGAGGAGCTGCGCGAGGGCCCGATCGAGGGGCTCGGCGCGCTCACCGTCGAGGCCTTCGAGGTCGATCACCGGCCCGTCGCCCCGGCCTTCGGGCTCGCCTTCGCGCATGGCGGCTCCCGCATCGTGTTCTCCGGCGACACGAGACCCTGCGAAAGCCTGGCGCGGCAGGCGAAGGGCGCGGACCTCTTGGTCTGCGAGGTGGTGGTCGAGCGCGAGATGCCGGTCACGCCCAGCGTGCGCTCGGCCGAGACGGTGGCAGCGGTGGCTGGCTATCACATGACGCCGGCCGCAATTGCGGCGCTGTGCGTGTCGAGCGGCGCCAGGGCGCTGGCGCTCACCCATGTGGTGCCGCCGGGAGCCGATTCAGGTGCGCTGATCGCCGACATCCGCGCCGCGGGCTTTGGCGGCCCGGCCATGGTTGGCGAGGACCTGATGAACTTCGAACTGCCTGCGCGCGTCATGCGCTGGCGGGAGCTGGCCGCCAGCTTCTGACGAGCGGGCTGCGGGCTCGCGCGCCTCAGGCGCCGATGCCCTTGGCCTTCAGCGCGCCGGCGATCTCGTCGAGGATGGCCGGGTCGTCGATCGTGGCGGGCGTCGACCATTCGTCGCCATCCGCGATCTTCTTCATCGTGCCGCGCAGGATTTTGCCGGAGCGCGTCTTGGGCAGGCGGGCCACGGTGACGGCGAGCTTGAAGGCCGCGACGGGGCCGATCTTGTCGCGCACGAGCTGGACCAGCTCCTTCTCGACCTCGGCGGCGCTCTGCGTCACGCCGGACTTCAGCACGACGAAGCCGCACGGGGCCTCGCCCTTGAGCGCGTCAGCCATGCCGATAACGGCGCATTCCGCCACGGCCGGGTGGGAGGCCAGCACCTCCTCCATGCCGCCGGTCGAGAGCCGGTGGCCGGCGACGTTGATGATGTCGTCGGTGCGGCCCATGATGTAGACGTAGCCGTCGGCGTCGACATAGCCGGCATCGGCCGTCTTGTAGCAGCCGGGAAAGTCCGCGAGGTAGGCCTCCCGGAAGCGCTCATCAGCCTGCCAGAGGGTGGGGAACGCGCCCGGCGGCAGCGGCAGCCTGACCACGATCGAACCCATCTTGCCCGCAGGCACGGGCTTGCCCGCCTCGTCGACGACCTCGATGGCGTAGCCCGGCATTGGCACGGTCGGCGAGCCGTGCCGCACGGGCAGCATGCCGAGGCCCACGGGGTTGCCGACGATGCACCAGCCGGTTTCCGTCTGCCACCAATGGTCGATCACGGGCCGGCCGAGAATCTCTTCGGCCCATTTCACCGTGTCGGGGTCGGCGCGCTCGCCGGCCAGGAACAGCGTGCGAAAATGGCTGAGCGTGCCGCGCTCGAGGAAGCGTGCCTCGGGGTCCTCCTTGCGGATGGCGCGGAAGGCGGTGGGCGCGGTGAACAGCGCCGCCACCTTGTGCTCGGCGATGACACGCCAATAGGCGCCGGGATCGGGCGTGCCGACCGGCTTGCCCTCGTAGAGCACCGTCGTCGCGCCCTTCAGGAGCGGGGCGTAGACGATGTAGGAATGGCCGACGACCCAGCCGACATCGGACGCCGCCCAGAACACCTCGCCGGGCGATATCCCGTAGAGGTTTGCCATGGACCAGTGGAGCGCGACCATATGCCCGCCATTGTCGCGGACGACGCCCTTGGGCTTGCCGGTGGTTCCTGAGGTGTAGAGCACGTAGAGCGGATCGGTCGCCTTCATCTCGGCGCAGGGCGCGGCGCGCCCCTCGGCCTTGGCGGCCGAAACGGCGGAGGCCCAGTCATGGTCCCGGCCTTCCGTCATCGCGGCGGCGAGCTGGGGGCGCTGGAAGACCAGGCAGCACTCCGGCTTGTGGGCGGAGAGTTCGATGGCGCCGTCGAGCAGCGGCTTGTAGGGCACGAGCTTGGCGCCCTCGATGCCGCAGGAAGCGGCGAGGATGGCCTTGGGCGTCGCGTCGTCGATGCGGGTCGCGAGTTCCTTCGCCGCGAAGCCGCCGAACACCACCGAATGGATCGCGCCGATGCGGGCGCAGGCCAGCATGGCGAAGAGCGCCTCGGGGATCATCGGCATGTAGATGATGACGCGGTCGCCCCTCACGATGCCCATCCCGGTCAGCACCGCGCCGAGCGCCGCGACCTCGCGCTTCAGCTCGGCATAGGTGATTGTGGCCTTGGTGCCCGTGACGGGGCTGTCATAGATGACGGCCGGCTGCTCGCCGCGCCCGCCATCGGCGTGGCGGTCGACCGCGTTGTAGCAGGTGTTGCAGGTGGCGTCGGGGAACCAGCGGCCGTAGAGCCCGGCGCCGGGATCGAAGATCCGGTCCGGCGGCCTGATCCAGTCGATCGCCTTCGCGGCCTCGCGCCAGAAGCCTTCCGGGTCGGAGCGCCAGGCCCCGTAGACTTCGTGATAGCGGCTCGCCTCGTTCATCACGTCACCCATGCGTTTCCCGGTGGAGCCCCCGTCTCGTTGGATGGACGGGGCGTTGGGGTCACCTGACAGCATGCGCCGGAGCCGGCGTCGAGAGCAACTTTGGAAGTTCGACTTAAGGAGAGGCCACGCGTGGGAGGCAAGACGCAAGAAGCCCGGCCACAGGGGCCGGGCTTCGGATCTCGTCAGGCAGCCTCAGTTCGGGCGCAATGCGCCGCGAAAAGGCGTCACTTCTTAAAGCTGATGCCGCTGAACTTGCTGTTGAACCGCGACAGGCGACCGCCACGGTCCATCAGCTGCTGCGAGCCACCGGTCCAGGCCGGGTGGGTCTTGGGGTCGATGTCGAGGTTCATGGTGTCGCCGTCCTTGCCGTAGGTCGAGCGGGTCATGTACTCGGTGCCATCGGTCATCACGACCTTGATGAAGTGGTAGTTCGGATGGATGTCGGCTTTCATCGCGGGCCTCTTCGAGCGCAGGGGAGGGTCTTGCGCCGCGTCAATGCGGCGGCGATGCCCTTCATGCGACGGTGTCTGGTGAAGTCGGCGGGCTATAGCCGAACGAGCGGGGGGACGCAAGTTGCGAAAGCCGCGTAAAGACGTTGAAGCCGCCGGCGAAGCGGGCCGCGCGCCCCTTTCGGCGCTGCGCGCGCTGCTGCCCTATGTGCTCGCCCATCGCAGCCGCATCCTCGCGGCGCTGGTGGCGCTCATCGCCGCCTCGGTCGCCACGCTGGCGCTCCCGATGGCGCTGCGCCGGGTCATCGACACGGCGTTCGAGTCCAGCGACCGGGCGCTGACCGACACCTATTTCATCACGCTGATCGGCGTCGTCGCCATCCTCGCGGTCGCGAGCTCGGCCCGCTACTACCTCGTCATCACGCTCGGCGAGCGCATCGTCGCCTCGGTCCGGCAGGACGTGTTCCGCCACCTGACGACGCTGGACGCAGCCTTCTTCGACCGGACGAAATCGGGCGAGATCGTCTCGCGGCTGTCCGCCGACACCACCAAGATCCAGTCCGCCTTCGGCGCCTCCGCCTCGATCGCGCTGCGCAACACGCTGCTCTTCCTCGGCGCGACCGTGATGATGATCGTCACCAGCCCCAGGCTGTCGATGCTGGTGCTGGGCGCCATCCCGCTCATCGTCATCCCTCTGGTGCTGTCGGGACGCGGCGTCCGGAGGCGCGCCCGCGCCGCGCAGGACAAGCTGGCCGAGGCGTCTGCCTACGCGACCGAAGCCATCGGCGCCTCGCGCACCATGCAGGCCTTCGGCGCCGAGGCCGAGACCACGCGCCGCTTCAGCCTCGCCGCCGAGAACGCCTACGAGGCGGCCCGCGTCTCCACCGCCTCGCGCGCCTGGCTTTCGGGCTTCGGCATCTTCATGGTCTCGGCCAGCGTGGTGTGGGTGCTGTGGACCGGCGCCGCCGACGTGATGGCCGGCACCATGACGGGCGGGCGGCTGTCGCAGTTCGTGCTCTACGCCGTGTTCGCGGCGTCCTCGCTCGGCCAGCTCTCGGAGGTCTATGGCGAG
>JAIXZF010000022.1 GCA_027489835.1 Hyphomicrobiales bacterium | reverse complement strand
CGTGCGCGGGCTGAGCGAGCCCATCACGACGGCCGCGCCGCCTTTCTGCCGGCGGATGAGCTCGGCGACGGCGTAGACCTCCTCGGCCGAGAAGGCGACGATGGCCGAGCGCGGCGGCAACCTCGTCAGCTTCTTCTCGCCAGAGAAGCTGAGTTGCGAGAGCCGGGGGCGGGTGGTGACATGCACGCCCGGCAACAACTGCTCGATCAGCGGGCGCATGGTGCCGGCACCGATCAGCAGCGTCTCCGAACGTCCCCGATGATTGAGCAGCCGGTCGGTGAAGACATGGCCCCTGTCGAGGTCGGCCGCGAGCTGGATCTCGTCGACGGCCACGAACTCGACATTGAGGTCGCGCGGCATGGCCTCGACGGTCGACACCCAGAAGCGCGGGCGCTCTGGCTTGATCTTCTCCTCGCCGGTGATGAGGGCCACCGCGTTCGCGCCGACCCGGGCCACGAGGCGGCCATAGACCTCGCGCGCCAGCAGGCGCAGCGGCAGGCCGATGATCCCGGTGGCGTGCGCCGACATCCGGTCGAGGGCGTAATGGGTCTTGCCCGTGTTGGTGGGACCCAGCACAGCTGTGACGCCGCGCGCGCGCTGGGCAGGGGACAAGGACCGCATCGACATCGCATCCGCCAGACACCACGCCCGGGCGGCGGGCGCAACACGCTTGAGGCAACCATCCGCCACCTGCGGCGCCAAGCCGCCCGCAGCAGCCATCCGGCCGGGAACGCGACCGGAACGAACCCGGCCCGAATCGCTGACGCGGCCGGAATCCGGGTTTGTTCACGCTTCCATATGGGAAGCCTGCCGCGAGCCTGCCAGCATCCGCCTCGTCCGCGCGCTCAGCACAGCGGCTTTTCGCGGTCCAGCCGCCTGACGCCGAGCAGGAAGGCGACCACGAAGAACAGGCCCATGCTCGGCAGCGCGACCATGACGGGCGCCGCAACGATGCCCATGGCGCAGCCGCCCGAATCGCCCGGGCCGCCGCATTTGGGATCGAACATGACGGCGGCGAGGACGAGCGTCAGCGCGAGAAGCGGACCCACGAGGAGCCCGACGAAAGCCATCTTCACGGCGTGGAGGAAGACCTGCTTCATGCGGCGCGTCCGGCGGCGAGGGCGCGTCAGGCGAACCCTGACGGACGCCATGCCGCAACGGCGATCCTGCGGCAGCGGAAAGGCGCGCGCAAGCGGACTCAGTTCCGGATGCCAGCCTGCCTGACGTTTGGCTCGCCCGCCTCGGCGGCGCGGATGGGGCTGTCGAAGCGGGTGGCCTCAATCACCACCATGCCGATCTCGCTGCGCACGGAGATGCGGTAGGGCGCGACGAGGGACGCGCCGACCGGCGCAAGCCAGGCCTGGATGTCGCGGTTCTCTGCCATGTACTTCGTGGCCCGCCCGTTGCGGTGGCCGGCGATGGGCACGTAGCGCGCATTGCAGATGGCGACGGGCCCATTATAGCCCCGGCCCTCGACCTGCCGGGTGCCGGCGAAGCTCAGGGCGATGTCGTAACGGGCGTTGCCGTCGAAGATCTGGATCGAGCGGTCGCAGGCGGCCGCCGAGACGGGGCTCTGGCCCGCCGACACCGGCATCAGAAGCGCCGAAAGCGGATCGATGATGCCGCGCTTGTGCGCCTCCGTGACCGGCACGGCATCGGGCTTCTTCTCGACCGGCGGCGAAATGTCGATGGCCGTCGCGGTGCCCGCGCTCACCGCCATGCGCACCGTGCGCGATTCCTTGCCGTTGGAGCCGGAGGCCGAATAGCCCGCCGACACCGGCCGCCCCTGCGCCAGCGCGCCCGTGGCGGCGCCTGCGCCCCGACCGCCGGTGATCATGCCCGCGAGCCCGGTGAGGCGGGCCTGAAGCTCGAGCTTGTAGCGCTGGGGATCGATCGCGGCCGTGACCTGCGCGGTGCCGATCGGCAGGCCGATCAGCGACACGCCATAGGTCGCCTGCCACTTGCCCGAGGCTGGCGCGGCGGTCTGGGCGGCGGCGGGCGCGGCCGCGCACAGTCCGAGCGCAAGGCCCGCGCCCGTGATCGATGCTGCGAAGACGCGAGGCATCCGTCCGCTCCTGGAAGTTTCCACACGCTTGAAATGCGAATCGGACGATATCATGGCTGCTGGTTAACGATATCTAACCCGTCGATCCCCAACCGCGGATGAACCGGAGCGACGCGTTCCAGCTCCGGTCCATGCTTCTTGACGCGCGCGGCCAGTTCCGCCATAGACCCCGCAAGGATCAAGGTTCATTCCGGCTCTTGCTGGCCGATGCGTCGTGCGCGTCGGTCGTTTTGCTTGAGGGCCGCGTTGCGAAAAGGAAGACGAACATGTCGCGCCGCTGCGAACTGACGGGCAAGGGTGTGCAGGTTGGCAATCTGGTCAGCCACTCCAACATCAAGACCAAGACCCGGTTCCTGCCGAACCTCGTCAACGTCACGCTGACCTCGGACGCCCTCGGCCGCTCCGTGAAGATGCGCATCTCGGCCAACGCGCTGCGCTCGGTCGACCATCGCGGCGGCCTCGACGCCTTCCTGCTGAAGGCCCGCAACGAGGAGCTCTCGACCGGAGCCCTCTCGCTCAAGCGCGACCTCGAGAAGAAGCTCGCCGCGACCGCCTGAGCGCATCCTCCGCGCCCCCGAACGAGGCGGCCCCCCAAGGGCCGCTTTTTTCGTTCTGCCGCCTTTAAGGGCGGCAGCCTGGCGCGAGGCACGCTGTCCGGAATGACCGAAGCGCAGGGAGACATCAATGCGTGACCAGGCTCCAACGGGCGAGCGCGAGGATGCCGCCGTCGACCGCCGGGGCATGCTGCCGATGGCGATCGCGGCGATGGCGGTCGTGGTCACGGCGTCCAACATTCTCGTCCAGCATCCGATCCGGGCTTTCGGCCTCGCCGACTATCTGACCTGGGGCGCGCTGAGCTACCCCTTTGCCTTCCTCGTCACCGACCTCTCGAACCGCAGGCTCGGTCCCGGACCGACGCGGGTGGTCGTGCTGGCCGGCTTCGCCGTTGCGGTGCTGCTGTCGGCGCTGCTCGCGACGCCGCGGATCGCGTTCGCCTCCGGCACGGCCTTCCTCGCAGCCCAGCTCACGGACGTGGCGGTGTTTCAGGCCCTGAGGCAGCGGGCGTGGTGGGTGGCTCCGCTCATTTCCACCGTCATCGGTTCGGCGCTCGACACCGTCCTGTTCTTCGGCCTCGCCTTTCATTGCGGCGAGCTGCCGCTGGTCGGCGGCACGGTCGATGGATGGCTTGCTCAGCTTGGCGTCGCAGGAAGCTGCGAGGCGATGCCGTGGCCGACCCTGGCGCTGGCGGACTACGCGGTGAAGCTGATCCTCGCCGTGCTGGCGCTTGGCCCTTACGGGCTGATCTTGAAGAACTGGCTCGCCGCGCCGCGCGCCGCCTGAGCGGTCAGGCGGCGGCCGTCGGGCCCAGAAGCTCAAATTCGAGCAGCAAGGTGCGCTGCAGCGCCGAGAAATTGTCGTCGGAAACCATGGTGACGATGGTGCGCGGGCCCTCCATGTGGATGGCCAGCCCCTCCATGTTGTCGATCTCGTGGGCGAGATCCGCCTCGAGCACGAGCTTGCCGGAGACCATCGCGCCGGGGGCGATGGCGGCGGCCTCGACGCGCTTCAGCCGCATGCCGACGCCGCGCCACGGCCGATACCAGCGCTCCAGCACCAGCATGTCGCCGTCGGGCAGGAAGGCGAGGTCGGTGACGTCGTAGCCATCCTCGCGCCGGTACTGGAACAGGCCCGGGCGCGGCCCGCCATGGATCAGGCCAAAGGTGGGCTCGTCGGCGCCGCCGGAACGCTCGGCGATGGCGACGACCGCGCCGGCGATGGGGCTGCGCCGCGGCGCGACGCCGATGGCCTCGAGCGAGCGGTTCGCCGGCAGCCGACGCACCTCGTCGGGCAGGCGCACGGGCATCGCCCGGGCCGCGACGCCGCGACGCCAGTCGAAGCGCAGGATCTCGTGGGTGCGCTCAACACCCACCCAGGCGACGCCATCCTCGATGCACAGCGCCTCGGTGTCGTAGGAGCGCGTGCGGTGCAGGGGCCGGCCGGACGCCGCGAGCATGGGGGTCAGGACCGCATCCTCGAGCCGCGACGGCGCGCCGGCTTCCGACACCAGCTGCGCCGTCAGCCAATGGGCGTTGTCGGTGATCGCGACGATGCGGCCATCGGCCGAGCGGGACAGGCCGGACAGGCCGCCGAAGGCCGGATGGGCCGCGCTCAGCACCAGCCCGCCGCGGAACAGGCAGCCGCCGAAGCGGCGAAGATCGGGAGCGGATGGCAGGAAGGCGCGGATCGGGCGGGCGCGCACGATGATCGCCTCCTCGACGCCTTCGACGGCCGGCCGCGCCAAAGCGCTGGAGACCGGCATCGCGGATGCTGCGATTGCGGACGCCGCGAGGCCGACCGCCCCGCGCCGGGTCAGCTTCACCGCGAGCCTCCGGCCCGGCGGACGGGACCGGCGAGGCCCCGCGGGCCGGAGCCCTGATTGTCCTCGAACAGCTCGGCGAGCTTCTCGGTCATCACGCCGCCGAGCTCCTCGGCATCGACGATGGTGACGGCGCGCTTGTAGTAGCGCGTCACGTCGTGTCCGATGCCGATGGCGATGAGCTCCACTGGCGAGCGGTTCTCGATCTCGCCGATGACATGGCGCAGATGCTTCTCGAGATAGTTGCCGGCATTGACCGACAGGGTTGAATCGTCGACCGGCGCGCCGTCCGAAATGACCATCAGGATCTTGCGCTGCTCGGGGCGGCCGAGCAGGCGCTTGTGCGCCCAGTCCAGCGCCTCGCCGTCGATGTTCTCCTTGAGCAGGCCCTCGCGCATCATCAGCCCGAGATTCTTGCGCGCGCGCCGCCAGGGCGCATCGGCCGATTTGTAGATGATGTGGCGCAGGTCGTTGAGCCGGCCCGGCGTGGCGGGCTTGCCGGCCTGCAGCCAGTTCTCGCGGCTCTGGCCGCCCTTCCACGCCTTGGTGGTGAAGCCGAGGATCTCGACCTTGACGCCGCAGCGCTCCAGCGTGCGGGCGAGGATGTCGCCGCAGGTGGCCGCCACGGTGATCGGGCGGCCGCGCATGGAGCCGGAATTGTCGATGAGCAGGGACACCACCGTGTCGCGGAAATTGGTGTCCTTCTCCCGCTTGAAGGAAAGCGGCTGGTAGGGATCGATGATGATGCGGGTGAGGCGCGCGGGGTCGAGCGCGCCTTCCTCGAGGTCGAACTCCCAGGAACGGTTCTGCTGGGCCATCAGCCGGCGCTGCAGCCGGTTGGCGAGGCGCGCAACGACGCCCTGGAGATTGGCGAGCTGCTTGTCGAGATAGGCGCGCAGGCGGGCCAGTTCCTCGGCGTCGCACAGCTCCTCGGCCTCGATCACCTCGTCATGCTTCGTCGTGTAGGCCTTATAGTCCGGGCCCGTTCGCTCGTTGGCGCGCGAGTCGCGCTGCCGCGGCGCGTCGCCCGCTTCCTCGGCGTCGGCCTGGTCGTCATCCTCGCGCCAGTCGCCTGACGGGGCGTCGGCGGCTTCCGAGGCGCCTTCCTCCATCTCCTCGGCCGCGTCCTGGCTGACGTCGACCTCGGCCTGCTGGCCCTGGCTCTGCTCCTCGGCCTCGCCCTCGTCCTGCTCCTGCTTATCCTGCTCGTCCTGGTTCTCGTCGTTGTCCTCGTCGTCATCGGGGCTCGACGTCATCTCGTCGGCCATGTCGAGCGAGGAGAGCAGGTCGCGGACGGCGCGGGCGAAGCCACGCTGGTCCTCGATCGTGCGGCTGAGCGCCTCGAGGTCTGCGCCTGCGCGCTCTTCGATGAAGTCGCGCCAGAGGTCGACGATCTTCTGGGCGGAAGGCGGCGGCTTCAGGCCGGTCAGCTTCTCGCGCACCATCATCGCGACGGCGTCCTCGACAGGCGCGTCCGCCCTGTCGGTGATGTCCTCGTAGCGGGCGCCGCGGTGGTAGCGGTCTTCCAGCATGGCGCCGATGTTGTCGGCCACGCCGGCCATGCGCCGCGAGCCGATCGCCTCGACGCGCGCCTGCTCCACCGCCTCGTAGACGGCGCGGGCGCCTTCGCCCTCGGGCATCATCTTCCGGTGCACGGCGCCGTCATGGCAGGCCATGCGGAGCGCCATGGAGTCGGCATGGCCGCGCAGCACGGCGATATCGGCGGCGGTCAGCTTGCGCGGCGGCTCCGGCAGCCGGGCACGGCCGGGGATCAGCGCGGGCTTGTCGGCGGCATACACCACCTCGAGCTCCGGATGCCGCGCGATAGCCTTCAGGCAGGAGGTCACGGCCCGCTTCAGCGGCTCGGTCGGGGCCTCCTTGGGCTGGCCCGGCTTGCGGTTGGAAATGCTCATAGCTCTTTGGTCAACCAGTAGCGTGAATGCTCGCCGAAATACCCGTCGAGCTGGCCGAACAGCCGGTAGCCGCGCTTCTCGTAGAAAGGCCTCGCCTGGAAGCTGAACGTGTCGACATAGGCTCGCTCGGCGCCAAAGGCCTTCGCTTCCGCCTCCAGCCGGTCCATCGCCTCGGTGGCGTGGTCATGCCCGCGCAGGCTTTCGTCGAGCCAGACGCCCACCACGAACAGATAGCCGCCCCAGACCTCGCCGCAGACGCCGCCCCGGACGACGCCCTGATCGTCGCGGATCGAGACGGCGACCTGTTTCCACGGCTGCTTGCCGACCTTGTCGCGATTGTGGGCGATGAGACCCTTGAAGATGGCCTTCTTCGTGGCGCCGTATGTCCGCTCGACCTGCACCCTGGCCATCGGCCTGTCCTCAGCTCAGCGCGACGTTCACCGCGCTTTCGGGCAATTCCTTGCCGAAGCAGCGCTGGTAGAACTCGGCCACGAGCGTGCGCTCGAGCTCGTCGCACTTGTTGAGGAAGGTGAGGCGGAAGGCGAAGCCGATGTCGCCGCCGAAGATGTCGGCGTTCTCGCTCCAGGTGATGACCGTGCGCGGGCTCATGACGGTGGAGAGGTCGCCGTTCATGAAGGCGTTGCGGGTCAGGTCGGCGACGCGCACCATCTTGGAGACGATGTCCCTGCCCTCGGGCTTGCCCTTGTAGTGCGGCGACTTGGCGAGGACGATCTCGACCTCGTTGTCATGGGGCAGGTAGTTCAGCGTCGTCACGATCGACCAGCGGTCCATCTGGCCCTGGTTGATCTGCTGGGTGCCGTGATAGAGGCCCGATGTGTCGCCAAGGCCGACCGTGTTGGCGGTGGCGAACAGGCGGAAGGCGGGATGGGGGCGGATGACGCGCTTCTGGTCGAGCAGGGTGAGCTTGCCCGACTGCTCCAGCACGCGCTGGATCACGAACATCACGTCCGGGCGGCCGGCGTCGTATTCGTCGAAGACGAGCGCGATGTTGTTCTGCAGCGCCCAGGGCAGGATGCCGTCCTGGAACTCGGTGACCTGCTTGCCGTCCTTGAGCACGATGGCGTCCTTGCCGACCATGTCGAGGCGCGAGACGTGGCTGTCGAGGTTGACGCGCACGCAGGGCCAGTTGAGCCGGGCCGCGACCTGCTCGATATGGGTGGACTTGCCGGTGCCGTGATAGCCGGAGATCATCACGCGGCGGTTGCGCGAGAAGCCGGCGAGGATCGCCAGCGTGGTCTGCCGGTCGAAGCGGTAATCTGGGTCGAGATCGGGCACATGCGCCTCGATCGTCGAAAAGGCCGGCACCTCGAGATCGGCGTCGATGCCGAAAAGCTGGCGCACGGACACCTTCATGTCCGGCTGGCCGGGGGCGAGTTCGGTCGTCGTCGTCATGCACTCATTCTCCAGCGCGAGCGCTCTGGCCACAAGCCCCGCCCACGCCTCGTCCGGAGATGCAAGGAGACTGCCGTCACGGCTCTGATGGCTGGCGCGAACCATGCGCCGCCGATCCTCGCTCCTTAGCGAGTTCGGCTCCGGGCGGCAATCAGCGATCGGGCCGCGCGGGCTTGCGCGCGACGCAAGGTCGCCCTCCAGCGCTCAATCCTTGAGGATCGGCGCGTATTTGGCGATCTCGGCCGGGATGAACGACGCCATGAAGGCGGGCGTCTGCTCCTCGGCCGTCGGCAGCGCGGTGTCGATTTCGGCGAAGCGCTTCTTGACGAGATCGGAGGCCACCGCCGCCTTCAGCGCGCGTTCGAGGCGGGCGATGATGGGCTGCGGCGTTCCCGTCGGCACCATGATCGCGTTCCAGCCCTGCGCCTGGAAGGCGGGGACCCCGGCTTCAGCAGCCGTCGGCACGTTGGGCAGGTTGGGAAGGCGCGTGGGCGAGGAGACGACAAGGCCCTTGATCTGGCCGCTCTGGATCGTCTGCGCCACCGAGGTCGCGTTGTCGCAGACCATGTCGATCTGGCCCGCCACGAGATCCTGCAGGGCGGGGCCTGCGCCGCGATAGCCGATCAGCGAAACGTCGACGCCGGCCGCCTTCAGGAAGCTCTTGCAGATGATGAAGTTCGAGGAGCCGACGCCGGCGTGGCCGACCGTGACCTTGCCCGGGTTCTTCTTCGCGTAGTCGATGAAGCCCGCCACCGTGTCGCCGCCGGCGAAGCCGGTCTTGATGGCGATGACGGGGGAGGTCTTGGCCACCATGCCGACCGCGACGAAGGATTGCGGGGTGAACTTGAGGTCCGGATAGATGTGATAGACGGCCGCGTTCGTGCCGCTGTTGCCGATGACGATGGTGTAGCCGTCGGGCGCCGCGCGGGCCACGCGGGTGAGGGCGGTGGAGCCGCCGGCGCCGGGCGTGTTCTCGTTGACGATGCGCTGGCCGAGCGCGCGGCCCATCTCGTCGCCGATCAGCCTCGCGATCACGTCCGACGCCCCGCCGGCCGCGAACGGCACGATCATGGTGACGGGGCGG
>JAIXZF010000373.1 GCA_027489835.1 Hyphomicrobiales bacterium | reverse complement strand
GCGTCGATGGACCTTCGTGAGCCTGCCCCGGAGCCGTCGCCTCCAGCCCCGCTCCGCGCCGCTCCCGGCAAGGAGCTGACGCCCGCCGCCCGCAGGGCGCTCGAGGAAGCCGCCGCCCGCAGCGCGGAGCGGGAGGCCCGCGAGCGCGAACTGGCGCGCGTCAGGGAAATCGACGGGCGGGGCGGGCTCGAGCCGGTCCGCTACAATGACTGGGAGGTCAAGGGGCTCGCCTCCGACTTCTGAAGCGCGCGGCGACACACGTTCTGGCGGTGTCGACTAGGTATACTTGTCTATCATAGGATTATTGTCATGACGATCGGAGTATGCCAGAACACGGCATGCTCCGGCTATGGCTTCATCTTCCCGCCTTCGGGCTCGGACTCCTGTCCGGCTTCGTTGCCGCGGAGCTGCCGCTGCCGCTGCGCCATGTGGATCCGGCTTCCGAGAAGCGGGCGGCGACCGATCCTGCTCATGAGGCGCCCGGCCAGATGCCGGGCCCGGCCGGCTCCTATCCGGCGCGTGTGACGTCGGTGATCGACGGCGACACGGTGGAGGTCAGGGTCAATGTCTGGATCGGGCAGGAGATCGTGACAAAGGTGCGGCTCAGGGGCATCGACGCGCCCGAGATGCGGGGCGCGTGCGGTTCGGAGCGCGATCGCGCCCTCGCGGCGAGGCGACGGCTCGAAGGGCTGGTCGTCGGGCAGGCGGTGGTGCTCAGCGAACTCGGCCCCGACAAGTATTTCGGCCGGGTCCTCGCCCGCATCCGGACCCCCGCTGGCGAGGATGCCGGCGCGAAACTGCTTGCCGAGGGGCTGGCGCGGCCCTATCGCGGAGGCCGACGCGGAAGCTGGTGCGAAGCCGGCCTGCGCTGACATCCCCGCGACCGCGGCCCGGCGTCCCTGCGACGCCTGCGGCATCCGCCCGGAGACATCCATGTCCGACCCGACCCAGCGCCTCAAGGCGATCACCCGGCTCCTGGCCGACGTCCATTCCCGGCTCGGGCTCAAGCTCGGGTTCCGCCTCTGGGATGGCAGCCGCGTGCCGGCGTCCTGGCCGGAGGACGGGCTGATGATCGCCTTCGCCGACGAAGGCGTCGTCTCGTCGCTGGTGCGCCGGCCGCGCGCCGACACGCTGATCAAGCTGCACGTCGCCGGCCGGCTCGACATCGTCAACGGCAGCGTCTTCGACGTTGCGGCGGCCCGCCCCGAGGGCAAGGTGACCCGCGCCATCCGCGGCGTGTCGAAGCTCGCGGCGCTCGATGTCGTCCGGCGCTTCTGGTCGGTGGACCGGGGGCCTCCCAGCGTGCTCGACGCGGTGCGCGGAGACGAGATCGAGCGCGACGGCAAGCCTTCGACCAACAAGGCCAACATCGCCTATCACTACGACGTCTCGAACGATTTCTACCGGCTCTTCCTCGACAGGGAGATGGTCTACTCCTGCGCCTACTTCACCGAGGACCATGGCGACATCGACAGGGCGCAGTTCGACAAGCTCGACATGATCTGCCGCAAGCTCCGGCTCAAGCCCGGCGACCGCTTCCTCGACATCGGATGCGGATGGGGCGCGCTGGTCTGCCATGCCGCCGAGCATTACGGCGTCGAGGCCCATGGCGTGACGCTGGCCGAGGAGCAGCTCAAGCTGGCGCAAGAAAAGATCGCCGCAAGGGGCCTGTCGGACCGCATCACCCTGCACCTGAAGGATTACGGCACGCTGGAAGGGCAATTCGACAAGATCGCCTCGATCGGCATGTTCGAGCATGTCGGGCTCGCCAACCATCTGCGCTACTTCCAGACGGTCAACCGGCTCTTGGCGCCGCGCGGGCTCTACCTGCACCACACCATCTGCCGGCGGGCCAAGAAGGACGACCGCAAGTTCGGCAAGCTGAACAGCGAGGCCCGGGCGATCATTCGGTACATCTTCCCGGGCGGCGAGCTCGACCATCTCGGCATGTCCGTCGCCAACCTCGAGCGCACGGGCTTCGAGGTCCACGACGTCGAGGGCTGGCGCGAGAACTACCAGCGCACCACCGAACTGTGGTGGCGCCGGCTCGATGCGCGCAGGGCAGAAGCGGACAGCCTGGTCGGCGCCGAGAAGACGCGGCTGTGGCTGCTCTATCTCGCCGGCGTGTCGCTGGCCTTCGGGCGGGGCGGGCTCTTCATCAACCAGACGCTGGCGTCAAAGCGGAGCAAGGGGCCTTCGGGGCTGCCGTTCACCCGCGCGGATCTCTACGCGCCGCGCGGCTGATCCCGACATGAAAAACGCGCCCTTTCGGGGCGCGTCGTTCGTCCGGCGGCTGCGAAAGCGCGCCTGGCCGGCTCACTTCTTCACGAACATGTCCAGCTTGCCGTAATGTTCGGCGAGGAGATAGTAAAAGGTCAGGCGCGACTTGGTGCGGTCGGCCTTCATGTGCTCGCAGATCGCCTTGATCGAGGCGTCCATGTCGGCGGACTTCAGGCCCAGCTTCTTCTTGAGGAAATTCTCGCGGACCCGATCGAGTTCGGTCGTGTCGGAGCAGGCGACGTAGCGGGTGTCCGGCTTGCTCATGACGAGCGCGTAGGACTTGATCATCCCGGCGGCGGCCGCTTCGTTGATGGGTTTCTTCGCGAACTTCTTCAGGTCGGCCATATGGTCCATAGTGAGCCCCTCTTTGGCTTACGGCTATTGTTGTCACCCGGCTCGTGATCGCTCACGACCTCGTGACGATAACCACGTTTCGCTTCGAGTGGCGAGAGGCATTTCGTGGGGTACCCGGCCGAAAACTGGCCCCTGGACCGCGAATACAGAGCCCGTTCAGCGCAGAACCACCACGGGCGTGCCGATGCGCACGCGCTGGTAAAGATCCACAACGTCATGATTGTGCATCCGGAAGCATCCGTAGGAGGCGGCAGCGCCGATGCTGCCCGGCACGTTGGTGCCGTGGATCGCATACTGGCCGCCCGGCCCGAGGCCGATGGCGCGGGCGCCCATCGGGTTGTTCGGCGCTCCGCCCCTGATGACGTTCGGCAAATGCGGGTTGTCCCGCTTGACGGAGCTGGGAGGCGCCCAGGCCGGCTCGACCTGCATCTCCTCGACATACTTCACGCCGACCCACTGCTTGCCGGCCTTGCCGACGGCGACGGTGTAGCGGATGGCCTGTCCGGGCGCGGTGACGAGATAGAGCCTGCGCTCCGCGGTGCGGACCACGACTGTGCCCGGCTCGAAGCGCGGGTCCGCGAAGGGGACGACTTCGCGCGCCTGTGCCGGCCAAGCCAGCAGCGCCAGTGCAGCCGCAAGCCCAAGACATCCGATACGACGCATGTGACCCCTCCCTCATCAGAGGCGGGGAGTCGTAGCCGGGAAACGTCACCGTCCGGTTCGGGAACATTCTTGACAGACGATGAAGATGGGGCGGATTTGTGACTTCTGCGCCACAGCCAGTCGTGGAGTCGCGAAGGCGAGACCAGCGCTTGATCCAGATCAAGCCCCACAAGCAACCGGCGCCTAGCCGTTCAGTCGTCGAAGCCGCAAGACTTCCCGAATGAGGCAACCATCATGATCAAGACCTTGAAGACCGCGCTCGCGGGCCTGCTGTTGGCGGGCACGATCAGCGCCGCTGCCGGCGCGGCCGACCTGCCCGCCCGCAAGCAGGAGCCCTATCTCGCCCCGGTGACCTGGAATCCCTGGATGCTGCGCGTGCGCGGCCTGTTCGTCGTGCCGAATGACGGCTCCAAGGTCTATGCCGGCGCGCCGCTCGCGCTGGTCCCCGGCGGCAAGACCGACATCTCCAACACGCTGGTGCCGGAACTCGACATCACCTACTTCTTCACCAAGAACATCGCTGCCGAACTCATTCTCGGCACGACGCCGCATTCGGCCAAGGGCGCGGGGGCGCTCGCGGGCCTCGGCAAGCTCGGCTCGGTCTGGCTGCTGCCGCCCACGCTGACGCTGCAATATCACTTCACCGATTTCGGCGCGTTCAAGCCCTATGTCGGCGTCGGCGTGAACTACACGGTGTTCTACGGCGAGAAGTCGAACGCGCTGGCCAACTTCCAGGTGAGCAATGCGGCCGGCGTCGCGCTTCAGGTCGGCTTCGACTACATGATCAACCAGAATTGGGGCCTGAACGTCGACGTCAAGAAGCTCTTCCTGCGCCCGACGGCCAAGGGCTTCCTGCCCGGCCCTGTGCCGGTCAAGGCCAAGCTCGACCTCGATCCCTGGCTGATCGGCGTGGGCGTCACCTACAAGTTCTGACGGCGCATCCTGGCGACAGGAGCCGGCCTCGTTCCGCGGCGCCGGCTTCTCCGCCTCAGAGGTGGCCGCGTGCCATCAGCCCGGCGAGGGCAGGGGACAGCCCGGTGGTCTCGACCGCGCCGGTGCCGGCTTCAGGATGGCGCGCGGACGCGGCAAGGGCATCGGCCGCCGCCCGGAAGCCGGCCTCGTTGGAGCAGATGACATCGGCGTCCACGCGGTCCGCGATGATGGCGGTGAGACCGATGAGGCCCGCGCCGCCGAGGATGACGGCCTGCGCTCCGGCTTCGCGGACGCAGGCCTGGCAGGCCTCGGCCAGCATGGAAGCCGAGCCCTCCGGATCGCGCGCGATGTCGCCGCCGGTGGGCGCCACGGTGCGGATCGCGGCCAGTTGCGCGCCGAGGCCACGCGCGGCGATCATCTCGGTCAGCATGGGGCCCCAGCGCTCGCCGCCCGTGACGATGGCGAAGCGGCGTCCGCCCTGCGCCGCCTCCCGGCAGGCGGCCTCGACGAGGCCGATCACCGGCACTGGCGAGATTTCACGCAGCGCGTCCAGCGCCGGGTCGCCGAAGCAAGCCAGCAGCACCGCATCGTGCTCATCGGCATGGGCAGCGTAGGCATCGAGCGCCGCATGGCCCGCGATGGCGAAGCTTGCGCGGCTGGCGATGTAGCGCGGCCCGAAACGGCCCGTGACCGCCGTGATCGCGACGCCCGGCAGCGCGACGCGGGCTGCGTCGGCGACCTTCGCGGTCATGGCTTCGGTTGTGTTCGGGTTGATGACGAGAAGGCGCATGGCGCGAAACTGCTCCGCTTGAAGCTAAGCTGCCTAAACAATGGGCAGTGGGCTGGCCGCCTGCCTCGCCATCCATAGGGCAGGCCGGCCATCGATGCCATGCCCGTAGGAAAAGCCACAGACGGCGACGATCGAGGCCGTGTGCGCCCGTTGGCACGACCGTTGCTGAACCGGACCGCCAGGCCTGCCGCGCGAACTGGAACGCAGCGGATGAAGGCCAGCCCGGGAGAGTTCTATGACCATACGTTTTCTGCGCCTGCTGCCGCATGCCTTGCTCGCTACCACGATGATGGTCGGGGCTGCGGCGGCCCAGGAGAAAGTCCTCCGCATCGGCATGACGGCGGCGGACATCCCTCGCACCCACGGCCAGCCCGACCAGGGCTTCGAAGGCAACCGGTTCACCGGCATACCGATGTATGACGCGCTGACCGCCTGGGATCTGTCCTCGGCCGATAAGCCGAGCGTCATCATTCCGGGCCTCGCGACCGAGTGGGCCGTGGACGCCGCGGACAAGACCAAGTGGACGTTCAAGCTGCGGCCCGGCGTGAAATTTCACGACGGCTCGGCCTTCAACGCCGACGCCGTGGTGTGGAACGTCGAGAAGGTGCTCAAGCGCGATGCGCCGCATTTCGACGCGAGCCAGGTGGGCGTCACCGTTTCGCGCATGCCGACGCTGCGCAGCGCCCGCAAGATCGACGATCTGACCGT
>JAIXZF010000010.1 GCA_027489835.1 Hyphomicrobiales bacterium | reverse complement strand
GCGGCGAGCCAGCCGCCGACGAGCAGCATCGCCGCGCCGACCAGCGCCAGCGCCGCCAGCACGATGATGGCGCGCTGCGGCAACTCCCGCGCGGCCGAGGCCTGCGCGGACGGCATCAGGGACATGCGACGAGGACGCGGTTGATGAAGCTCGCGCCGAAGGAGGCCGCCGCGGCGGAGCTGAAGAAGTCCTCGGACAGGCGCTGCTGCTGCGTCGCCTCGAGCGGCTTCGGCCTGTTGACGGTTCGCGCGCACCCCGACGGCGCATTCGCGAGCTTCACCGCGTCGTCGCCCTCGGCGAGCGAGAACGAGACGAACCAGGTCGGATCGTAGATCTCCAGCGAGAAGGTGCGCTGGTTGGCAGGGGCCTTGAGCGGCAGGGTGAAGGTCAGCGTCAGCTGCGCCTTGTCGTAGGTCAGCGCGTGGTTGATAGGCTGGGCGAAATCCTGCTTCGTGCCGCTCGCCTTGGCAAAGGTGAAGAACTCGAACTCGTGCAGCGATTCGACGTTGACCTGCGCGAGTTCCTTGAGCTCGTCCGCCGAGAGCTTGCCATCGCCATTCTTGTCGAGCCCCTGCACGGCGAAGGCGGAATAGGCCTCGTCGAAGGTCCAGGCATGGCGCACCGCCGCGACCCGGCCCTCGGGCGAATAGATGATCTCGGATTTCACGCTCACCCAGACATGGGGGTGAGCCTCGGCGGGCTGGCAGGTGAAGGCGGCGGCAAGCGCGGCGCCTCCCAGGCCGGCACGTCTGATGGCGGTTTTCATCGCGGCTGTGTCACTTTCGGGACGGCTCAAGCAGGTCGGCACGCTGGGACGTTATGGTTAACGAACGGTGAATTTCCAGTGAAGCGGCGCTGGCGGGGGGTTCAGTGGACGTCAATGACGGCCGAATCGGGGCGCGGCCTCAGGCGCGCTTCGTCCGCACCCCGGCCAGCAGCCAGCCTCCGACGAGGAAGAAGAGAACCAGCACGGCGAGCCCGGCCTCCTGACGGTTGGTGATGTCCGTCGCGAGCGCCACCAGCGTCGGCCCCATGAAGCTCGTCACCTTGCCCGAGAGCGCGAACAGCCCGAAGAATTGCCCCGTCTTGCCGGGCGGCGAAAGCCGCGCCAGCAGCGAGCGCGAGGCAGCCTGCAGCGGCCCCGCCACCAACCCGATCAGCAGCCCGAAGCCGAGATAGGCCTGTTCGGGCAGGCTGCCGAACAGCCCGTCTCCGGGCGTGGCGGGCGCGGCCGGGATGACGAACAGCACATGGCCCTTGCCGAGCGACAGGATGCCGAGGCAGGTGAAGAGCAGCACGGCGATGGAGCCGAGGACCACGGGCTTGCCGCCGATGCGGTCGTCCAGCCAGCCCCCGACCAGCGCGCCGAACGTGCCGGTGATGGTGAGCAGGATGCCGAAGATGCCGACCTCGATCGTGCTCCAGCCGAACATGCCTGCGGCATAGATCGCGCCGAAGGCGAACAGCGCCACCAGCCCATCCTGATAGATCATGTTGGCGATCAGGAAGCGCGCCATGGAGGGCCAGCGCCGCACCTCCTCCAGCGTGGCGCGCAGCTGCGAGAAGCCTCTCGACGCCGCCGTGCCGAGGCTGACGCCGGTCTTAGGCATGTCCGGCGTGAGCAGGAACATCGGCGCGACGAAGACCACGAACCACAGCGCGGTCAGCGGCCCGCTGATGCGGTCGCCCTCCCTCAGCGCGGGGTCGAGCCCGAAGGCGGGGGCGAGGCCGAGCAACGTGCGGCCCGTCTCCGGGCTTGCGGCCAGGAAGCCGAGCATCAGCACCAGCGAGAGCAGGCCGCCGAGATAGCCCACCGCCCAGCCGGTGCCAGACAGCCGGCCGATGCGGTGCGGCGGCACGAGGCGCGTCATCATCGCGTTGTTGAAGACGGTTGCGAACTCCGCCCCGATGGTGGCGAGCACGAAGCCTGCGAGCGCGATGGGCACGGCCCATGGGCTGCCGGGCACAGCGAACCAGAGCAGGCCCGAGCCCAGCACCAGCAGCGCGCCGAAGGCGGCGATCCACGGCTTGCGCGGCCCGGTCATGTCGGCGACACCGCCCAGCAGCGGCGACATCAGCGCGATGGTCAGCCCCGCCAGGCCCGTGGCGTAACCCCACCAGGCCTGCCCCTGCGCGGGGTCCGATGTCAGCGCCGAGGCGAAGAAGGGCGCGAAGATGAAGGTGGTGATGAGGGTGAAGAAGGGCTGGGCCGACCAGTCGAACATCACCCAGGCGGCGACGGCGCGCTTCGGCGGATACGACACCGGGGCGTTCTCGCCCTCCGCCTGGGCCTGCGCGTGGGGAGATGCGCTCACTGCAAGGTCGTGTCGGTGTCCGAGCCGCCGCGCGCCAGCTCCATCTCGGTGATGGCCACCAGCATCTCGGCCCGGGTGCGCAGATCCGCCGCCTCGAGCAGCGCCTGCTTCTCCTTGGGGCCGAACGGCGCCATCATCGACAGCGCGTTGACGAGGGCCTCGTTCGGCGCCTCGTTCACGCCCTTCCAGTCGATCTTGAGCTCGTTCGCCAGCGCGAACTCTTTCAGCGCGCGCAGGAGGCCGGCCCGGTCCACCGCGTCCTCGCCAGCCCGCGCCTCGAAGTCGCTGGCGAAGGCATCATACGAGACCCGAGCTTGGCGATAGGGCGTCATCGCCTTCAGCTCTTCCTCGACCGCGAAGCGCGCGACGCCGGTCAGCGTCAGAAGGTAGCGCCCGTCGCCGGTCTCGGCGATCTGGGTGATGCGGCCCACGCAGCCGACGCGGTAAAGCTGCGGCGCCTGCCGGCTCATCGCGGCTTCGTCGTCGGGCTGGATCATGCCGATCAGCCGATGGCTCTTCAGCGCGTCGTCGATCATGGCGAGGTAGCGGGGCTCGAAGATGTTCAGCGGCATCTGGCCCCGCGGCAGCAGCAGAGCGCCCGGCAGGGGAAACAGCGGCACGATCGGCGAGCAGTCGCCCGGCCCGCGATAGATCGCGTTCATGCCCATGCCCCCTCTCCCTCTCTCACGAGAACAGCACCGTCGAGAGCTTGCGCCGGCCGGAGATGGCGGCCTCGTCCATCGGCCCCCAGGCCTCGAAGAACTGCACGAGCTGCTTGCGGGCGCCGTCCTCGTTCCATTTGCGGTCCGCCTTGACGATGGCGATCAGGTGATCGACCGCCTCCTCGCGCCGGTTGTGCGCGTTGAGCGCAAGCGCAAGGTCGAACCGTGCCTGGTAGTCCTTCGGGTTGGCCTCCACGGCGCGCGTCAGCCCCGTGACGTCGCCGAGCGCCGCGGCCTGCTCCGCTAGCTCGATCGCGGCGGTCACGCCGGCTAGCGCGGGATCGCCCGCCTTGTCGGGCGGCGCCATGGCCAGGATCTGCCGGGCTGCCTCGATGTCGCCCATGTCGAGCTGGAGCTTGGCCATGCCGGCGATGGCGGCGAGGTTCTCGGGCTCCTGCGTCAGCAAGGTGGCGTAAAGCTCCATCGCGCCGGCCGCGTCGCCGGCGGCGATGGCAGCGCCCGCAGCGGCGATCATCTCGGCCGCGGCGCCCGGTCCGACCGGGCCGACCAGCCGTTCGATGAACTGCTTGATCTGTCCCTCGGGGACGGCGCCCATGAAGCCGTCGACCGGCTGGCCCTTCTGGAAGGCGATCACGGCAGGGATCGACTGGATGCCGAGCTGGCCGGCAATCTGCGGATGCTCGTCGATGTTCATCTTGACGAGCTTGACCTTGCCGCCCGCAGCCTTGACGACCTTCTCGATCACGGGCGTCAGCTGCTTGCAGGGTCCGCACCACGGCGCCCAGAAGTCCACGAGCACGAGGCTCTTCATGGATTCGGCGATCACGTCCTGGCGGAAACCCTGCGTCGTGGTGTCGCGAATCAGGTCCTGCCCCGCCTGAGGCGCGGCCTGGTCGGCCAATCCATTGCTTCCGAACATGGCGATCTCACTCATATGTTCGACCGCGCCGCGCACGGCGACGGTCCCGTCTTGCCGTAATGTGGGTGGTCGACCGCGCGATGTCCATCGTCGGCCGGAGCCTTGGCACGATGTTTCGCCAGCCTCGCTCAGCCTTCCGCCTCGGCGGCGGGGGGAGCCGGCAGCGCGACGACCAGCGGCTCGTGCCCCGTCAGCGCGAAGACGTCCAGCAGCTTCTGCCGGGGCAGGCTCACCGTCATGGTGTTGACCAGCGGGTGGCAGTTGATCCGCTCCTCGTCCATCAGCCCCGCATCGAGGACGAGCGTGACGGCGCGCTGCCTGTCGTTGACGAGGGCCAGCGACGTCACCGAACCGGGCGTGACGCCCAGATGCTCCTTCATCTGCTCCGCGCTGCAGAAGGAGAGCCGCCCGCTTGCGCCGATGGCCTCGTGCAGGCGCTTGAGGTCGATCCGCCTTTCATGTTCGGCCACGACGAGGAACATCCGGCCCTTCTTGTCCTTCACGAACAGGTTCTTGGTGTGCGCCCCCGCGATCGCCCCGGTCACCAGCTTGCTCTGCTCCACGGTGAAGGCCGC
>JAIXZF010000210.1 GCA_027489835.1 Hyphomicrobiales bacterium | reverse complement strand
TGGAATCGCGGGCATGAAGCTCTCCTGCCCGGACTATCGCGCCCCTCCCCGCTCCGGGTCGAGTCGCAACAAGCGGCTTGTCCCCGGCCGTGAGACCGGAGCCCGCTTGGCGTTGCTCAGACGCCGGGGCCGGAGAAGATCGCGGCCCAGGTGAGGATCATGGCGATGAAGGCGCCGAGCGATGCCATTTCGGTCAGTCCAGCGACGAGGCGGCGGGTCATGTTGCGCTCCTTGTTTCTGCTATGTCCCTTTATGTATCTGTTTTGTTCTTGAATCAACGCCGGCAAAGGCAGCCCGGTCCGCCGTCGCGACTCGTGGTTAATCCGACAGCTTAGTCGAGCGAGACGACCTGCCCGCCCCGGATCGTCACGCGGCGGTCCATCTGGGCCGCGAGCTCGAGATTGTGCGTGGCGACGAGGGCACCGAGCCCCGAGGCGCGCACCAGCGCCGTCAGCGTGCGGAAGACGTGCTTGGAGGTGCCGGGGTCGAGGTTGCCGGTTGGCTCGTCCGCCAGCAGCAGGCGCGGCGCGTTGGCGACGGCGCGGGCGATGGCCACGCGTTGCTGCTCGCCGCCGGAAAGCTCGCCGGGGCGGTGCTTGAGCCGCTGGCCGAGGCCGAGGAACTCCAGCAGGTCCGTCGCCCTCTTCCGCGCCTCGCGCGTTCCGAGTCCGCGGATGAGCTGGGGCATCACCACGTTCTCCAGCGCGGAGAATTCGGGCAGCAGATGGTGGAACTGGTAGACGAAGCCGATCTCCGTGCGGCGCAGGCGCGTCCGCTCGGCGTCATCGAGCTTGGCCGTCGGCGCCCCCCCGATAAACACCTCGCCTTCGTCAGGGTGTTCCAGCAGGCCCGCCACATGCAGCAGCGTGGACTTGCCGGTGCCGGAAGGCGCGACGAGCGCCACCATCTCGCCCGGCCAGAGGGCGAAATCCGCCTTCTGCAGGATGTCGAGCGAGGCATCGCTCTGCGGATAGCTGCGGTCCACCTGGCTAAGGAACAGCGCCGGCACGATGGTGTCGTCCGTCCCCACCTCAGCCATAGCGCAGCGCCTCGACGGGATCGAGCCGGGCCGCGCGCCAGGCCGGATACAGCGTCGCGAGCAGTGACAGGACGAGCGCCATGCCCACCACCGCCGCGACCTCGGTTGGGTTAGTCTGCGCGGGGATTTCCGTCAGGAAGCGCACGGTCGGATCCCAAAGCTGCGTGCCGCTCATGCGCGAGACGAAATCCTGGATCGACTGGATGTTGGCGCAGATGAACAGGCCGAGCCCGAAGCCCGCCAGCGTGCCGACGACGCCGATCGAGGCTCCGGTGATCAGGAAGATGCGCAGGATCGCCCCGCGCGTCGCGCCCATCGTGCGCAGGATGGCGATGTCGGAGCTTTTGTCCTTCACGAGCATGATCAGGCCCGAAACGATGTTCAGCGCCGCCACCAGCACGATCAGCATCAGGATCAGGAACATCACGTTGCGTTCCACCTCCAGCGCCGAGAAGAAGGTGCGGTTGCGCTGCCGCCAGTCCGTCAGCACGAGGGGGCGCGGTGCGTTGGCCTCGATGGCGTCGCGCACCTGCTGCGTTCGGTCGGCGTTCTCGATGAAGACCTCGATGACGTTCACGTCGTCATCGCGGTTGAAATAGGCCTGGGCCTCGCCGAGCGGCATGAAGACGAAGGTGCCGTCGAATTCCGACATGCCGATCTCGAACACGGCAGTGACGGGATAGGCCTTGATGCGGGGCGCTGTGCCGAACGGCGTCGAAGCGCCGCGCGGGCTGATGATGGTGATGCTGTCGCCGGCCCGCACCGACAGCGTCTGCGCCAGCCGCGCGCCGATGGCGACGCCGCCCGCGCCGTCGAAGCCGTCGAGCCCGCCCTGCCGGACATTGCCTGCGATGAACGGTATGCGCTTGATGTCCATCTCTCGCATGCCGCGAACCAGCACGCCGCTGTTGCCATATTGCGATGACGCCAGCGCCTGGCCCTCGACCATGGGGATGGCCAGCGTCACGCCCCTCACCGCCATCAGCTTGGCCGACACCTCGGCGTAGTCATCCAGCGGCCGTTCGATCGGGGTGAGGAAGATATGGCCGTTCACGCCCACGATCTTGTCCAGCAACTCCTTGCGGAAGCCGTTCATGACCGAAAGCACGATGATCAGCGTGGCGACTCCCAGCATGATGCCGAGGAAGGAGAAGCCGGCGATGACCGACACGAACCCCTCGCGGCGGCGCGTGCGCAGATAACGCGAGGCCAGCAGCCACTCGAAGCGGGCAAACGGGCGCGTGTCGGAGGGAAGATCCACCATCAGGGCCGCGATGCCCCGGCCAGCCGATCCAGCGCGGCTGCGGGCGACATCAACTCGCGCTCGCCGGTGGCGCGGCGCTTCAGCTCGACCTTGCCCTCGCCAAGGCTCTTGGGGCCGACGATCAGCTGCCAGGGCGAGCCGATCAGGTCGTTGACGATGAACTTCGCGCCCGGCCGCTCGTCGCGGTCGTCGTAGAGCGTGTCGATGCCGGCCGCCGTCAGGCCGGCGTAGAGCTCGGCGCAGACCCCGTCGACGGCGGCGTCGCCGACCTTCAGGTTGAGCAGCGAGACCGTGAAGGGCGCGATCGCCTCGGGCCAGATGATGCCGGCCTCGTCATGGCTCGCCTCGATGATCGCCGCGAGCAGCCGCGTCGGGCCAATGCCGTAGGAACCCATGTGCACGCTGGCATCCTTGCCGTCCGGGCCGGCCACGGTGGCGCCCATCGGGTCCGAGTACTTGGTGCCGAAGTAGAAAATATGGCCGACCTCGATGCCGCGCGCCGAAACGCGCGAGGCCTCGGGGATGGCCTGATACGCCGCTTCCTCGTGCATTTCGGACGTCGCCGCATAGAGCGATGTCCACTTGTTCACGATGCCCTGGATGCCGGCCACGTCGTCGAAGTTCACATCGGCGGGCGGCACCGGGAATTCGAGGAAGTCCTTGTGGCAGAACACCTCGCTCTCGCCGGTCGCGGCGAGGATGATGAACTCGTGGCTGAGGTTGCCGCCAATGGGGCCGGTGTCGGCGCGCATTGGGATCGACTTCAGGCCGAGCCGCTCGAAGGTCCGCAGATAGGCCACGAACATCTTGTTGTAGGCATGCACCGCGCCGGCCTGGTCGAGATCGAAGGAGTAGGCGTCCTTCATCAGGAATTCGCGCCCGCGCATCACGCCGAAGCGTGGCCTCACCTCGTCCCGGAACTTCCACTGGATATGATAAAGGTTCAGCGGCAGTTCGCGGTAGGACTTCACGTACGACCTGAAGATCTCCGTGATCATTTCCTCGTTGGTGGGGCCGAAGAGCATCTCGCGCTCGTGGCGGTCCTTGATGCGCAGCATCTCCTTGCCATAGGCGTCATAGCGCCCGCTCTCGCGCCACAATTCGGCCGACTGGATCGTCGGCATCAGCAACTCGACCGCGCCGGAGCGGTTCTGCTCCTCGCGGATGATGGCGTTGACCTTGTTGAGCGTGCGCAGGCCCAGCGGCAGCAGCGTGTAGCTGCCGGCCGCCTGTTGGCGGATCATGCCCGCACGCAGCATCAGCCGGTGCGAGATGATCTCGGCCTCCTTGGGCGTGTCGCGCAGGATGGGCAGGAAATAGCGCGACAGACGCATGGGAGACCTGTTTCCTCGATTGGCCGGCGCGCATGAAGAGCCGAGTCAGGGCGCCGCTTCGCCTTCGACTGACACCATCCATGCCGTGAAAATGCAAGCGTGAATGGCGCTCTACCCGTTCAGCCGCCGCTGAACTTGGCCTTGAGCCTGGCAGCGACCGCCTCCGGCACGAAGGCCGACACGTCCCCGCCCATCGCCGCGATCTGGCGAACCAGCGTCGCGGTGATCGGCCGCGCCGGGGGCGAGGCCGGCAGGAATACTGTGAGGATATCAGGCGCCATGGTCCCGTTCATGCCGGCCATCTGCATCTCGTAATCGAGATCCGTGCCGTCCCTGAGCCCGCGGATCATCATGGTCGCGCCGCAGCGTCGGGCCGCTTCGATGGCGAGCCCGTCGAAGGTGACGACCTCGAAGGCGGCTTGCTCCACCCGTGCGATCGGTCCGCAGACCTCCCGCAGCATGCCGGCGCGTTCCTCGATGCTGAAGAGGGGCGCCTTGCCCGGATGGATGCCGATGGCGACAACGACCTTGTCGGCTATCCGGCAGGCCTGACGCACGACATCGGCGTGGCCGTTCGTGACGGGATCGAAGGAGCCGGTGTAGAGCGCGGTGCGTGTCATGCCCTAAGCGTTAGCGCGGGCATGGCCCTCTGGGAAGTGGCCGAACGAGCGGACCGCTCGCCTGGCGCCCTACCCGGCCCTCAGCCTGCGCACCATGGCGGGCCAGTCGTCCATGTGGTCGATGACGGCGGCCGCGCCGGCCTCGCTGAGCCGCATCGCGATGCGTGACCTGTCATGCGCCACGCCGGTGAAGCCGATGACGGGCATGCCCGCCGCGCGCGCGGCGACGACGCCGGGCACGCTGTCCTCGATCACGAGGCAGCGCTCCGGCCGCACGCCCATGCGCTCGGCCGCGAACAGGAAGACGTCGGGATGCGGCTTGCCGCGCGAGACCTGGCTGGCGGAGAACACATGCGGATCGAACAGGTCGATCAGCCCCGCCGTCGCGAGGTTGCGCTTCAGCGGCGCCAGGCTGGTGGACGATGCGACGCAGCGCGGCCCCGGCACGGCGTCGACCGCTTCGCGCACTCCGGGCAGGGCCTTCAGGCTGGTGTGCAGCCTGAGCTGCGCCTCACGCTCGATGCCGGTTTCGAAATGCTCAGGCAGGGGACCGCCATATTCCTTCTCGAGAATCTTGCGCCCTTCGCTGACCGGGATGCCCACCATCGCGTCGACATAGCTCTCGAGCGTCCAGTGCGTGAGCCCGATGGCGTGGTAGGCCTTCAGGTTGATCTCGGCGTAGATCGTCTCGGTGTCGATCAGCGTGCCGTCGCAATCGTAGATGATGAGGTCATGAGGCACGGGCGCGCATCCTGGGGCAGGCGTTTCCTTAGGCCCGGCCTGCACCGGGCTCAAGCCGCAAGACAGAGTGCCAGGGCACGACCTGCCTGAAGCCTGACGCGGCCGTCAGATGCAATGCCTTAGGAAATCCGAGCGCTGGCGGCTGAGCGGGTGAGGCAGCTCCGCAAGTCGCTGGGGACGCTTCACGCTGCTCACCGCATCCACACGCCACTGCAGCCATGTGCCATGGGTCCGCAGCAGGTCACGCATCTGCTGCACGCTGATTTCGGCCATGACCGAGGCGCCGCCGGCGAGCCCCATGGCACGCTCGGCCCCGGCTGTGGCGCTGGCGCCGCCAACCTCCAGATCGAGCCTCAGTCGGCTTTCGGACAGGCCCTCCGGCGCTTCCGAGATGATGACCTGTGCCACTCCCGGCAGCCGCGCGCCGCACATGAACAGGATCGCCGGCGGCGACCGGTCATCGGGCACAAGCGCCAGCGTGGCGGTGCCCGAAAAAGTCGAGAACGTCCAGCGCTCGGCAACCGGCATTGCGGCCGCGGCGGGCTGGAAGAAAAGGGCGGCGGCAAGCAAGATCGTCATGGTTGCTGATCCTGATCAGGATACAACCATGACGCGCATCGGCTTAAAGCCGGATTAACTCCGGGGAGACAAAACGCGGGCCGCGTCAGGCCTCCGCTTCGCCTTCATCCTCGCCGCTCTCGTCGGTGATGTGCTCGACGCTGACGACGCGCTCGCCATCGGCCGTGTCGAACACGATCACCCCTTGCGTCGAGCGGCCCGCCACGCGGATGCCGGCCACCGGCACGCGGATGAGCTGGCCGCCATCGGTCACCAGCATGATCTGGTCCGCATCCTCGACGGGGAAGGACGCGACGAGCGGCCCGTTGCGGTCGTTGACCACCATGGCGACGATGCCCTTGCCGCCGCGTCCCGTCACCCGGTACTCGAAGGACGAGCTGCGCTTGCCGTAGCCGTTCTCCGACACGGTCAGCACCACCTGCTCGGAGGCCGACATCTGCGCGTAGCGCTCCTGCGGCAGCTGGAGGTCGCCGGACGAGGGCTCGTCGCCTTCGCCGTTCGCCTCGGGCTGCGGCGTCTCGTCCGTCCCTTCGCCGGCCACGGCCCGGCGCATCTTGAGGAAGGCCGCGCGCTCGTCGGCCGAAGCGTCGAGATGATGCAGGATGGCGAGCGAGATCACCTTGTCGCCCTCGCCGAGGTTGATGCCGCGCACGCCGGTCGAGTCGCGCCCCTTGAAGACGCGGACTTCGGGAACGGCGAAGCGGATGCACTGTCCCTGCGCGGTCGTCAGCAGCACGTCGTCGGCTTCCGAGCAGATCTGCACGTCGACGATGGCGTCGCCCTCGTCGAGCTTCATCGCGATCTTGCCGTTGCGGTTGACCTGCACGAAGTCCGACAGCTTGTTGCGCCGGACATTGCCCGACGCCGTGGCGAACATCACGTCCAGCGTCTCCCAGCTCGCCTCGTCCTCGGGCAGCGGCATCACCGTGGTGATGCGCTCGCCCGGCTCCAGCGGCAGCATGTTGACCAGCGCCTTGCCGCGCGCGTTCGGCGCGGCGAGCGGCAGCCGCCACACCTTCTCCTTATAGGCCTGGCCGAGCGACGAGAAGAAGATCAGCGGCGTGTGCGTATTGGCCACGAACAGCCGCGCCACGAAGTCCTCGTCGCGCGTCGCCATGCCGGAGCGGCCCTTGCCGCCGCGGCGCTGGGCCCGGTAGGTCGAGAGGGGCACGCGCTTGATGTAGCCGCCATGGCTGACGGTGACGACCATGTCCTCTCGGGCGATCAGGTCCTCGTCGTCGAGGTCGGCATCCCATTCCTGGATGACGGTCTTGCGCGGCGTCGCGTGCGCGGCCTTGATCTCGGAAAGCTCGGTCTTGATGATCTCCTGCATCCGGGCGCGCGAGCGCAGGATGGCGAGGTAATCCTCGATCTCGGTGGCCAACTTGGCCAGTTCGTCGCCGATCTCGTCGCGGCCCAAAGCCGTCAGGCGAGCGAGTCGCAGCTCCAGGATCGCGCGAGCCTGCGCGTCGGACAGCGTGTACGAGCCGTCATCGCCGATCGGATAGCGCGGATCGTCCACCAGCCTGATCAGGGGCGCGAGGTCGGAGGCCTGCCAGGTCCGCCCGGTCAGCGTCTCGCGCGCGGTGTTCGGGTCCGGCGAGGTGCGGATGATGCGAATCACCTCGTCGATGTTGGCGACCGCGATGGCCAGGCCGCACAGCACATGGGCGCGCTCGCGGGCCTTGGTGAGCAGGAACTTGGTGCGCCGGCTGATGACCTCCTCGCGGAAGTCGACGAAGGCCGCGATGAAGTCCTTGAGGTTCAGCGTCTCGGGCCGGCCGCCATTGAGCGCGACCATGTTGCAGCCGAAGCTGGACTGCAGCGGCGTGAAGCGGAAGAGCTGGTTGAGCACGACGTCGGACAGCGCGTCGCGCTTGAGCTCGATCACCATGCGCATGCCGTCGCGGTCGGACTCGTCGCGCAGGTCGGAGATGCCCTCGAGCCGCTTCTCGCGGACGAGATCGGCGATCTTCTCCATAAGAGTGGCCTTGTTGACCTGATAGGGCAGCTCCGTGACGATGATCGCCTCGCGCTCCTTGCGAAGCTCCTCGACCGCCGTCTTCGCCCGCATGATCACGGAACCACGCCCGAGATTGTAGGCCGCGCGGATGCCGCCGCGGCCCATGATGTAGCCGCCAGTGGGGAAATCCGGGCCCGGCACGATCTCGATCAGCTCGTCGATCGTGATCTCGGGGTTGTCGATGAAGGCGATGCAGGCGTCGATCACCTCGCCGAGGTTATGGGGCGGAATATTGGTCGCCATGCCGACCGCGATGCCGCCCGCGCCATTGACCAGAAGGTTCGGATAGCGCGCCGGCAGGACCGACGGCTCCTCCTTCGAGTCGTCGTAATTCGGCTGAAAATTGACCGTGTCCTTGTCGAGGTCCTCGAGCAGCGCCATGGCGGGCCGCGCGAGACGGCTTTCCGTGTACCGCATCGCTGCTGGCGGATCGCCGTCCACCGAGCCGAAATTGCCCTGCCCGTCGACGAGCATCAGGCGCATCGAGAAATCCTGCGCCATGCGCACCAGCGCGTCGTAGATCGCCTGGTCGCCATGGGGGTGATACTGGCCCATCACGTCGCCGACGATGCGGGCCGACTTCACGTACTTGCGGTCGGGCGTGAAACTGTTTTCCCACATCGCGTAGAGGATGCGGCGATGCACGGGCTTCAGGCCGTCGCGCGCATCCGGCAGGGCGCGGCTCACGATCACGCTCATCGCGTAATCGAGGTAGCTCTTGCGCATCTCGTCCGTGATCGAGATCGGCTTGATGTCGTTGCCCGGAGGCGGCGCGGCCCCGTCTTCGGGCTTCTTGTCGTCGTCGCTCAATTCAGCGTTCCGTTGTCAATGTCGGCCAGCCTCGGTCTAGACGATTCACAAGCTGCAAGCCAGCAAAAGCCGCCGATATCCACGGCCGGCTTCTTGCAGGAAAATCAGCTATTTATATGGCGAGTTTCAGCCAGATGGCGCTGGCGTCGTCGCTGCGCTTCCAGCGCGGCCTGAGCCGGCCGTCCGGGTCGGTGACGTGCTCGAATCGGCGCAGCTCGCGACCGATCTCGCCGAGCCCGCCACGGGCTGCCGCGTCAAGCAGCGCGGCCGGCGTGGGAAAGAGCCCGTAGCGCAGTTCTGCGGCGGCGAAGCCGTCCGTCATCAACAGCACGTCGAAGCGCGATCCCGCCACGCGCGCGCTCCGCATGTGCGCAAGGAAGCCGCGATCGGGCGCGAGGATCAGCGCATCGCCTCTGGCGAGCGCGACGCCACGTTGCCGCCGCAGCTCCGCCAGCGCCGATGGCTCCTTGTAGCGCTGCGCGGGGTCGCCACCGCCGGACAGGCGCGCCACGAGGCCAGCCTCGGCCTCCTCGCTCATCGGCGTCGCGCCGAAGGCCATCAGCGGACCGGCCTCCGCCTTCACCAGCGCCCGGCAATCGCCCGCCCAGGTGAGGGTCAGGCCATCGGCGCTGGCGCTCGCGAGCAGAAACGCGCCGCAGGGCAACTCCCACGGCTCGCGCACCTCCCGCGTGCGCTCCGTTTCGAAGGCCGCGATCAAATCCTCGGCGGCTTCGGCCATCAGTTCAGCCGGATCCTCGGTGAACGCCAGCCGCGTGAACGCCTCGTGCGTCCTCTGGGCCAGCCAGGCGGCATCCGAGCCGGCGCCCATGAACGGCTCCCCGAGCCCCGTCGCGCCGTCGATCACCCAGGCGTGGCGTCCGGCCAGGCCGAGGCGGTCCTCATTGGCCCGATCCCGGAAGCCGCCCAGCGAAATCTGGTCGATGACCTCGAAGACCGGCATTCTCATTCCGCCGCGCTGCGGGTCTTCAGCGGCCGGCGCGCCAGCACCTCCTTGAGGAAGTGCCCGGTATGGCTGCCCGCAACCCTGGCGACCTCTTCCGGCGTTCCCTGCGCCACCACGCGGCCGCCGCCATCGCCGCCCTCGGGACCCATGTCGATGATCCAGTCCGCGGTCTTGATGACCTCCAGATTGTGCTCGATGACGACGACGCTGTTGCCCTGTTCGACCAGTTCGTGCAGCACCTCCATGAGTTTGGCGACATCATGGAAGTGCAGGCCCGTCGTGGGCTCGTCGAGGATATACAGCGTGCGCCCCGTGGCGCGCCGGGACAGCTCCTTGGAGAGCTTGACGCGCTGCGCCTCGCCGCCCGACAGCGTCGTCGCCTGCTGGCCGACCTTGACGTAATCGAGCCCGACCCGCGC
>JAIXZF010000113.1 GCA_027489835.1 Hyphomicrobiales bacterium | reverse complement strand
CATGGCGTCTCCAAGGCGCTGACCTACTATGAGCCCGACCTGCGCGGCGTGCTCAAGAAGGCCGGCTTCCTGACCCGCGACAGCCGCGTGGTCGAGCGCAAGAAGTACGGCCGCGCCAAGGCCCGCCGCAGCTTCCAGTTCTCGAAGCGCTGATCTTCCAGCATCCTCTGCCTTTCGCGCGGGGCGGCCTTCGGGCCGCCCCGTTTGCGTTCGGGGCTCATCCGGACAAATACGCAGCAACGAAGGGAGGGCTTATCCGTTAACCATCCGGCCGCATGCTGTCGGCATGGCTGTTCGCGGGAGTGGTCTGATGGGCGATGCGACCCGTCGAAGCTTCGGGTGCCTGGCGCTTGGCGCGCTCACGCTGGCGGCGTCCCGCGCATGCGCCTGGGACCGGCTCGAGGAACAGCGGCAGCGCCTGATCGTCTCGGTGATGGCCCTGCGCGGCGCCGAGCTGGTGGCCGACGAGGCCGCGACCTACACGCCCTTCCAGCAGAACCGCGAGCAGGTATTGACGCTCGAGATCGGGCCGAGCCCTGGCCGCAGCACGGTGCTCATCAATCTGCGCGATGCGGACGCGGGCGGCGTTCGGGTCAGCATCCGTCTGATCGGAGCCGGCGGGCAGCAGGGCCAGAGCCGTGACTTCACGATGTATCCCTTCGTCGAGAAGGCGGCGGTGCGCGTTGAGGCACTCGAGGTTCCGCCCGAAGAGGGCATCGACGACGAAGCCCTGGCCCGCATGCGGAAGGTCGAGCTGCAGCTGGTCATGAAGCGCGTCATCCGGCGCGTTTGAGCGCCTCAGCGCCAGCGGGCTTTTCTTTTCCGCGCGCTCCACCACATTGCGCTTGTCCGCAGAAGCGGATGTCAGGAAAGCGCAAGCTCGCATGGTCCGCATCATTCTCGCCGTCGTTGCCGTGGCGCTGATCGCGCTGCCGTCGATGCTCATCTGCCTGCGCTGGCGCATCGCCCTGCCGATGCGCCTCGCGACGGCCGGCATCGCCTTCGTGACGCCGCTCGTGCTGATCTGGGCGATCCATCTCGTGCCCTCGTTCAACGGGCAGGCCCCCGTCAACGCGCCGTTCTGGCGAGGCGTCGGCGTGCTGCTCTCCACCGCCACGCTCATCGTGCCGTGGCTGATCTACACGGCCGGGCGCGACCGGGCCGAGATGTCGCGTTGATTCGTTCCGGGAGGGATGTGGCGCAAGCCTCTGGCGCGATTCGGCTTTCGTCATTGGCCGCTGCCGCGCCGGAGCCCGGCCCGTGGCCAGATGTTGACATCCGGCGCTGCCGCAAGCATATCGCCGCAATGTTCAAGATCGCGCTCCGACGTCCGTTCACGCTTGCCGCCGCGCGGTTGCGATGACGCCCTGCACCGGGCGCCTTCGCTCGAAGCCGCGCATTGCGCGGCTTTTTTGCTGTCTGGGCCCCTGCGCCGCCAAGGCTTGATGGCGCGAGGGCGCGCCGCCCCGGCTTGAGATCGGGGAGATCGTCTTTCTCGAGGACAATGAGCATGACCGTGAAGATCTTCATCGATGGCGAGGCGGGCACCACGGGCCTCGGGATCCGCGAGCGGCTTCGGCACGTCGCAGGCATCGAACTCGTCTCGATCCCCGCCGAGAAGCGCAAGGATCCCGCCGCGAAGCGCGAACTGATGGCGGGCGTCGACCTCGTCGTCCTGTGCCTGCCAGACGAGGCGGCAAAAGACACCGTGGCGCTGGCCGATTCCCTGCCCGGGGGCGGCCCGAAGATCGTCGACGCCTCGACCGCCCACCGCATCGCGCCCGGCTGGACCTACGGCTTTCCCGAGGTGTCGGCGGCGCAGGCCGCCGCGGTGGCGGCTTCGGCGCGCGTCGCCAATCCGGGCTGCTATCCAACCGGCGCCATCGCGCTTCTGCGCCCGCTGATCGCGTCGGGGCTCATGGCGCCGGATCATCCGGTCACCATCAACGCGGTGTCGGGCTATTCGGGCGGCGGCAAGTCGATGATCGAGTCTTATGAGGACGGGTCCGCCCCGTCCTTCGAGCTGTATGGCCTCGGGCTCGAGCACAAGCACCTGCCGGAGATCCAGCGCCATTCAGGCCTGACGCGACGGCCGATCTTCGTGCCGTCCGTCGGCAATTATCGGCAGGGCATGCTGGTGAGCATTCCGCTGCATCTCGACCTGCTGGCCGGCAGGCCCGCCGTCGCGGCGCTGCAGGCGACATTCGATGCCTACTATGCCGGCAGCCGGTGGGTAAGGGTGGTCCCGCCCGAGGAGATCGCCGCTTCCGCTGGCAAGGTCGAGGCCGAGGCGCTGAACGACACCAACCTGCTCGAGCTGCGCGTCTTCGGTTCGGATGCGCGCGGGCAGGCCGTGCTGGTCTCGAGGCTCGACAATCTCGGCAAGGGCGCTTCGGGCGCCGCCGTGCAGAATATCAGGCTCATGCTGGGGATGCCCGAATGAACGACACAGACCGTGACCTCGCCGCAATCGCCGAGGCCGTGCAGACCTATCTCGACGGGCTTTGGGAGGGCGATGCCGACAAGCTCGCCAGTGTTTTCCTGCCGAGCTCCGCGCTGACGCAGAGCCTCAACGGCGAGCTGAAGATCACGCAGCGCGACGCGTGGCTGGAGGCCGTGCGCAACCGGCCCGCGCCGAGCGCGAGCGGCGCCGCGCGTCAGGACCGCATCCTGACGATCGACCGCATCAGCGGCAACCTCGCCCATGTGAAGCTGAACTGCGCAATCCCCCCGCGCTACTTCACGGATGTCCTGTCCTTCGTGAAGCTCGGCGGCGAATGGCGGATCGCGCAGAAGGTGTTCACCACCGAACTGCGCGACTGAACCCGTCCGCGCCTCAGCCGGAGAAGGGCACCACGCGCTGGGTCTGCTCGCCCAGCCCCTGGATGCCGAGCCGCATCGTCTCGCCGCCCTTGAGATAACGGGGCGGCTTGAAGCCCATGCCGACGCCGGGCGGGGTGCCCGTGGTGATCACGTCGCCGGGGTTCAGGCGCATGAAGCGGCTGGTATAGGAGACGATGGTCTTCACGTCGAAGATCATCGTCTTGGTCGAGCCTTTCTGGACACGCTCGCCATCGACCTCGAGCCACATGTCGAGGGCCTGCACGTCGGCGACCTCGTCGGTCGTGACCAACCAAGGGCCGATCGGCCCGAAGGTCGGGCAGCCCTTGCCCTTGGTCCAGGTGCCGCCGCGCTCGGTCTGGAATTCACGCTCGGACACGTCGTTGCAGACGCAGAAGCCGGCGATGGCGGCCATCGCGTCGGCCTCGTCGATATAGGAGCCGCCGTCGCCGATGACGATGGCGAGTTCGACCTCCCAGTCGGTCTTCTTCGAATCGCGCGGGATCATCACGTCGTCGTTCGGGCCCACGATGCAGGAGGGCGCCTTGTTGAAGATGATGGGCTCGGCGGGAATGGCCGCGCCGGT
>JAIXZF010000422.1 GCA_027489835.1 Hyphomicrobiales bacterium | reverse complement strand
GCCGCGGGCGGCGGCATTCCGCAATACGCGCTCGCCAAGCTCGGCATCGAGGAGGCGCACCGCATCTCCCGCGGCGAACAGGTCAGGATCGCGGTGATCGACTCAGGGGTCGACGCCACACATCCCGAGCTCGCGGGCGTGATCGAGAGCTCGTTCGACACGGTGTCGGGGCAGCCCGTGCGTCCGGAGGACGGCGAGTCGCACGGCACCGGGATGGCCAGCGCCATTTTCGCCCACGCCATGCTCAAGGGCGTGGCGCCGCAGGCGCTGCTGTTGACGGCGCGGGCCTTCGCGCCGCCGCAGCCGGGCGCTTCGGGCAATCAGGGCACGAGCTTTCAGGTGCTGAAGGGGCTCGACTGGGCCGTGGCTCAACGGGCGAAGGTGCTCAACCTGTCCTTCGCCGGGCCCCGCGATCCTGTGGTGGGCGACGTGCTCGCCGCCGCCGTGCAGCGCGGCGCGATCCCCATCGCGGCCGCCGGCAATGCCGGACCGGCCTCCCCGCCCCTGTTCCCCGCCTCGGACCCGAACGTGATCGCCGTGACCGGCCTCGACGAGGGCAACCGCGTCTTCGCCATGGCCAATCGCGGCCGGCACATCGCCGTGGCGGCGCCGGGCGTCGACGTGCTCGTGGCGCAGCCGCAGGCGGGCTACGGGCTGACCACGGGCACCTCGGTGGCCACCGCCCATGTCTCGGGCGTGGTCGCGCTGATGGCCGCGCGCGATCCTGGCCTAACGCTGGCCCGCGCCCGCGCGATCCTCGCCGGCACCGCGAGCGACCTGGGCGCCCCCGGCCCCGATGCCGAGTTCGGCGCGGGCCTCGTCAACCCGCGCGCCGCTCTCTCGCGGCTGCCGCAGGCCCGCCCGCTCACCAACTGAGCGGCGGTCGACCTAGCGCGGCGGCGGCCCCGCCGGCAGCGATCAGGGTCTCCCGAAAAAAGATTCAGAAAAAACGCAGGAGGCATGAACCCGCTCCGGGCTCGTTGCGACCAATGGACATGGAGGACGGAAAGCCAGCCTCCAGCCCAACGAGACGAACCAACCCGAACCCCAAAGGAGCCCGCCATGACCACCCTGTTTTCCCGCAAGTCGCTTGCCGCCGCCGCCATCGCCCTCGCCACGCTGGGCGCCGCCACCGCCACCACCACGACCTCCGCCGAGGCCGGCTACTGGAAGAAGAACTATGGCTGGGGCATCGCGGCCGGCGCCATCGGCGGCCTCGCCCTTGGTGCGGCCCTCGCCTCCCGCCCGGCCTACGCCGCCGAGCCCATGATCGTCGAGGATGCTGGTCCCCGCCGCGTCTGCTCCTTCGTCGAGCGGGTCAACAGCTGGGGCGAAGTGGTCGGCTCCCGCCGCGTCTGCCGGGTCGTCTACTGATCGCGAAGCCCGAGCGCCGAAGCGGCGCTGCCCCCTCCTCGAGACCCTCCCCAACTTCGAGCCCGCTTCGGCGGGCTCTTTTTCGTGCGCAGGAAGCCTCCTGTCGGCTTGCCACCAAGGCTTCGCTTGCATCCGCGCCGCCAGCGTCCACATCTTGAAGCATGGACACGATCAACGCCCCTCTCCACGTCTCGGCGCCCAAGCCCTTTGCGCTTGACCAGCAGCCGCTCTACCGTCAGCTCGGGGATGCGTTCTACACGTCGATGCCGCCCGAGAAGGTGACATCTGATCCGGTGCTGGTCCATGCCAGCGAAGCGGCCGCGAAGCTGATCGGCCTATCTCCCTCCGAGCTCGCACTTCCAGACTTCCCCAAGGTCTTTTCGGGCGCCGAGCCGATGCCGGGCTTCGAGCCGCTGGCGATGGTCTATTCAGGCCACCAGTTCGGCCATTGGGCCGGCCAGCTCGGAGACGGGCGCGCCATCACCATCGGGCAGGCGCGCAACGCGGCCGGCGAGATCTGGGACATCCAGCTCAAGGGCGCCGGCAAGACGCCCTATTCGCGCTTCGGCGACGGGCGGGCCGTGATGCGCTCCTCGATCCGCGAATATCTGTGCTCGGAGGCGATGGCGGCGCTCGGCGTGCCGACCACGCGGGCGCTGAGCGTGGTCGGCACGCGCCGTCCCGTGCTGCGCGAGACGGTCGAGCCCGGCGCGGTCGTGGCGCGCCTCCTGCGCTCCAACATCCGCTTCGGGCATTTCGAGCATTTCCATCATGGCGGCCAGCCCGCGCGGGTGCGGCAGCTCGCGGATTTCGTGATCGAGAGCTACTTCCCGCATCTGGCCGGGGAGCCGGACGCGCATGCGCGCTGGTTCGACGAGGTGGTGACGCGGACGGCGCGGATGGTCGCGCACTGGCAGGCCATCGGCTTCGCCCACGGCGTAATGAACACCGACAACATGTCGATCCTCGGCGACACGCTCGACTACGGCCCGTTCGGTTTCCTCGACGCGTTCGAGCCGGGCTTCATCTGCAACCACACCGACCAGATGGGCCGCTACGCATTCGACCGGCAGCCCGGCGTCGCGTTGTGGAACCTCCAGGCGCTGGCGGCCGCGCTGCAGAGCGCGCTCCCATGGGAGGCCATCGAGGCGGGGCTGAACAGCTTCATCGAGCGTTTCGTGACGCATTATTCGGCGCTGATGCGCGCGAAGGTCGGACTCGGCCATTCCGCGACCGAGGCCGATGGCGATCTCGTGACGGATCTGCTCGGGCTGATGAAGCGATCCGCAGCCGATTACAGCCTGAGCTTCCGGTTGCTTTCCGCGACGGACGACAATCCCGGCCGCGCGGCGTGGACCGCGCTGTTCGACGAGGCGACGCGGCCGGACGCCTTCGCCTGGCTGGACCGCTGGCAGGCCCGGATCGATCAGCTCGGGCTGCCCTTCGAGCGCGTGCGCCTTGGCATGGACACCGTCAACCCGCGCTTCGTACTGCGGAACTGGGTGGCCGAGACGGCCATCCGCGCCGTCGAGGACCATGGCGACGTCGCCACGCTCGACCGCATCTTCCGGCTGGTGACCCGCCCCTTCGAGGAGCATGGCGAGGCGGATGCCCGCTTCGCAGAGCCGCCCGCCGGCGCGATGCGCGATCTCGAGGTGTCCTGCTCGTCGTGACGCACCATTGCCGGGGGCGTGCGCGGCGGCCTATATCTGGGGGCCAGCGCCAGACGACTCGCGGCGCGCCATACCGGATGTTTCCGTCGCCATGCGCTGCCTTCCTGCCATCGTCGTCGCATTACTCGTGATGGGGGCAAGCGCCCCTGCCGAGGCCCGCACGCTCGAGGATTGCGAGAAGATCCGGGACTGGCATGCCTACAATGTTTGCCTGTCTTCCTTCGGCCCACGCCGGGGGCAGAGGGCTGCGACAGCCGTGCCCGCGGGCGTCGACCCCGAGCAGCGCGCTTATGGCCGGAACCGGGCCGCAGCGCGGCGGGGGCCTGCCGGCCTCACCGTGCAGCGCGTGGCGGGCGGGCGCGTGCGCGCCAGCTTCGATGTGAGCCGGCCGACGCGAGGCGCGCGGTGAGCGCGCCCGAAGCGATCTGCATCGGCGAATGCATGGTGGAGCTCAGCCGGCGCGGCTCGCGCTATGGCCTCAGATATGGCGGGGACAGCTTCAACACCGCCGCCTACATGGCCCGCGCCGGGGCGAGCGTGGCCTATGCCACGGCGCTGGGGGACGATCCCTACAGCGACGGCATCCTCGCCCTGATCCGCTCCGAGCGTGTGGAGTCCGGGCTGGTGCCGCGCGTCAAGGGCCGCACGCCGGGGCTCTACATCATCGAGACGGACGCCAAGGGCGAGCGCAGCTTCTGGTACTGGCGCGACCGCTCGCCGGCCCGCGAACTGTTCGAACTGGCGGAGGCTGAGCCGACCATCGCGGCCATGGCCGCGGCGAAGCTCATCTATTTCTCCGGCATCACACTCTCGCTCTATTCGCCGGCCGGGCTCGACCGCTTCGAAGCCGCGCTCTTGGCGGCGCGGAAGGAGGGCGCCCGCATCGCCTTCGACGGCAATTTTCGCCCGCGCGGATGGGGCCATGATCTGGGGCGCGCCCGCGCGACCTTCGCGCGCTTCCTCGTGCATTGCGACATCGCGCTGCCCACCTTCGACGACGAACAGGCGCTGTGGGGCGATGCAGCTCCCAAGGACACGATCGGCCGGCTCTCCAGGCACGGCATCGGCGAGATCGTGGTGAAGCTCGGGGCGGAGGGGGCTCTTGTCGCCCAAGGAGGCACGAACCTTGCCGTCCCCACGCCGCACAAGCTCATCCCGGTCGACACGACGGCTGCCGGAGACAGCTTCAATGGCGGCTATCTCGCCGGTCGGCTCGCTGGAGCAACGCCAGAGCGCGCGGCGCTGACGGGCCACGCACTGGCGGGAGCCGTGATCCAGCACCGCGGCGCGATCGTGCCCAAATCGGCCACGAAGGCCGCGCTCAAGGCTCTGGAAGCCTGACGCCAGCGCCTCAGCGCACCGCCGCGATCAGGTATTCGACATTGCCCTCGCCGCCGGCGATCGGGCTTTCGATCATGCCGCGCACCTGCCAGCCGAGGGCTGAGGCCGCGGCCTCGATGGCGTCCAGCGCATCGCGGCGGGCGGCCTCGTCCTTGACCACGCCGTTCTTGCCGATCCTGGCCTTGCCGACCTCGAACTGCGGCTTGACGAGGCCGATGAGGTCGGCGCGCGGCGCCAGGAGCGCGCTCACGGCCGGCAGCACCAGCCTGAGCGAGATGAAGCTCACATCGATGACCGCCAGAGCAGGAAGGCCGGGTATCGCCGAGGGCTCCAGCCTGCGGACATCGCAGCCTTCGAGCGAGACGAGGCGCGGCTCGGTTCGGAGGCTCGGATGGAGCTGGTCACGGCCGGTGTCCACCGCGATCACCTGCGCCGCGCCGCGTTTCAGCAGCACATCGGTGAAGCCGCCAGTCGAGGATCCGACGTCGAGGCAGATGCGGTCCCTGGGATCGATGGCGAACGCGTCGAGCGCGGCCGCCAGCTTCACGCCGCCGCGCGAGACGTAAGGATGGGCGGGCGCCGCGATGATGGCCGCGCCGGGCGACAGGGTTTCGGAGGGTTTGCGGACAGGGCGGCCGTCGGCCGTGACGAGGCCGGCCTCGATGGCGGCGCGGGCGCGGGCCCGGCTCTCGAACAGGCCGAGCGTGACCAGAACGACGTCGGCGCGGGCCTCGCTCACGCGCGCTTGTGGAGGGCGCGGCCGGAGCCGGCCATGGCTTCCTCGACGCTGCGGACGATCCCATCCGCGTCGAGGCCGGCTGCGGCATACATGCGCTCGGGCTTGTCATGGTCCTGATAACTGTCAGGCAATGTCAGCGTGCGGATGACGAGGCCCCGGTCGAGCGCGCCATGGCGGGCGAGGCAGTGCAGGACATGGGCTCCGAAGCCGCCGGCCGAGCCTTCCTCGACCGTCAGCAGAACGTCGTGGCGGCGCGCGAGATCGAGCACCATGGCCTCGTCAATCGGCTTGGCGAAGCGCGCATCGGCCACCGTGACGGAGAGGCCGCGCGCGCCGAGCCGCTCGGCCGCCATCAGGCATTCGGCCAGCCGCGTGCCCAGCGACAGCAGCGCGACCTGCCGGCCTTCGCGCACGATCCGGCCCTTGCCGATGGGCATGGGCACGCCCTCCTCGGGCAGTTCGAGGCCGACGCCTTCCCCGCGCGGGAAGCGCACTGCGATGGGGCCAGAATCATGCGCGGCAGCGGTCGCCACCATGTGCGTCAGCTCCACTTCGTCGGCTGCGGCCATGACGACCATGTTGGGCAAGCAGGCGAGATAGGCGACGTCGAAGGCGCCTGCATGGGTCGCGCCATCGGCGCCGACCAGCCCCGCCCGGTCGAGGGCAAAGCGCACGGGCAGGTTCTGGAGCGCGACATCGTGCACCACCTGATCGTAGCCGCGCTGCAGGAATGTCGAGTAGATCGCGCAGAAGGGCTTGTAGCCTTCCGTCGCAAGCCCGGCCGCGAAGGTCACGGCGTGCTGCTCGGCGATGCCGACATCGAAGCAGCGCTGCGGGAACTCGCCCGCGAACCTGTCGAGGCCCGTGCCGGAGGGCATCGCGGCGGTGATCGCGACAATGCGGCTATCCTTGCGCGCTTCCTTGATCAGGGACTGGGCGAAAACGCCGGTGTAGCTCGGCGCGTTGGCCGGCACCTTCGACTGCTCACCGGTGACAGGATCGAACTTGACCACGCCGTGATAGCGGTCCTGAGCGGCCTCGGCCGGGGCGTAACCCTTGCCTTTCTGGGTGACGACATGGACGAGGATCGGACCCGTCTCGCTGTCGCGCACATTGCGCAGCACGGGCAGCAGATGGTCGAGATTATGCCCGTCGATGGGGCCGACATAGTAAAAGCCCATCTCCTCGAAGAGCGTGCCGCCGGTCCAGAAGCTGCGGGAGAACTCCTCGGTCTTGCGCGCCTTGTCATAGAGGAATTTCGGCAGCCGGCGGGCCAGCTGCTT
>JAIXZF010000279.1 GCA_027489835.1 Hyphomicrobiales bacterium | reverse complement strand
GGCTGGCTCTCGACCTCGATGGAGCCGCCCATCAGCGGCAGCAGGCGCTTGACGATGGCAAGGCCGAGGCCGGAACCGCCATAGGTGCGGGCGGTGGTCTCGTCGGCCTGCTCGAACTCCTCGAAGATGGCGCTCACCCGCTCCGGAGCGATGCCCGGCCCGGTGTCCTCGACCCGGATCAGCACGGCCTTGTCGATCCAGCTCAGCCGGACGCCGACGCCGCCCTCCTCGGTGAACTTCACGGCGTTGCCCACGAGGTTGATGAGGATCTGCCGCACCCGGTCAGGATCGCCCATCAGCCTGACCGGCAGGGCGGGATCGGCGAAGGTCGCGAGCGCCAGGTGCTTGTCGTGCGCCTTCGGGGCGAGCAGCTCCACCACGCCCTCGGTGAGCGCCACGAGGTCGAAGGGCTCTTCCGTCAGCGTGGTCCGGCCTGCCTCGACCTTGGCGAAGTCGAGGATTTCCTCGATCAGCGACAGGAGCGCCTGCCCGGACGTGCGCAGCGCGCGGACATAGGTGGTCTGCTCGGGATCGAGCCGCGTGTCGCTGAGCAGGTCGGCCATGCCGATGATCCCGTTCAGCGGGGTCCTGAACTCGTGGCTCACGGTCGCGAGGAAGCGCGATTTGGCCTCGTTGGCGCTGTTGGCGTGCGCCAGCGCCTCGTCAAGCTGCTGCTGCGAAGCGATGCGGCTGGTCACGTCGCGGCCGACACGCTGCATGACCCGCGAGCCGTCGGCCATCGGAATGATCGTCTCGGCCCACGAGATCCAGCGTTCGCCATGGACGCCGTCGAAATGCTCGTCGATCAGCCGCGTGCCGTCCTCGCGGGTCTCGATCACCTGCGAGGATTTCGGCTCGGGCTTGTGCATCGTCCCGACCAGATCGGCCGGCGTTGAATCCAGCAGGCCGGCATAGGCGCCGTTGGCGTAAAGCACCGGCCCGTCCGCCACCTGCCGCACGATCAGATCGCCCTGCGCCTCGATCAGGCTGCGGTGACGCTCTTCGCTTTCGGCAACGGCGAAGAGCCGGTCGTTCAGGGCCTCGGTGGCGGCCGAGAGCTCGTCCGCCTTGGCCAGGACGCGCTTGTAGTCGCGCGTCAGCAGCCAGGCCGCGAGCGTGGCGATGGCCGCGGCCACGGCCAGCGCGCCGCAGAGCCCGACCAGCAGGATGGTGTTGGTGTCCAAAGCGCTGCCCCGCGACGAATCCGGAGGCCAGCCTGCCGCGCCCGCGGTTTCGCCAAGGCTAATGCGCCGGCTCTTTCGCGGCGCTTGGTTGCGCGCCGGTAAACGCGAAAAGGCCGGGCGTTGGGCCCGGCCTTCGGCTTCTCAAGATGGGATGCGTCAGCCCTTGATCATCTGGTAGGCCGGCAGTGTCAGGAAGTCCGCGAACTCTGGCGCGAGCGACATGTCCTTGAACAGCTTGGCCGCCTCGGGGAAGCGCCCGCCGGCGAAGGCGGCCTCGCCGACCTCGCCCTTCACCTTGTCCATCTCCTCGGCATAGACCTGCTCGAACCAGGCCGGCGTCACCTTGATGCCGCCTTCGAGCGTCACGCCATACTTGATGAACTGCCAGATCTGCGCGCGGCTGATCTCGGCCGTCGCGGCGTCCTCCATCATATTGTAGATCGGCACGGCGCCGCGGCCGCGCAGCCAAGCTTCCATGTACTGGACGCCGACGCGGATGTTCTCGCGGAAGCCGCCCTCGGTGCGCGTGCCCTCATGGGGCTGCAAGAGCTCGGCCCGGCCGACGCTGACATCGTCGCGCAGGACATGGAGCTGGTTCGGCGTCGGCATCATGCGGTCGAACACCTCCATGGCGACGGGCACCAGGTCCGGATGGGCGACCCAGGTGCCGTCATGGCCGTTGGTGGCCTCGCGCTCCTTGTCGGCCTTCACCTTGGCGAAGGCAGCGGCGTTGGCTTCGGGGTTGTTCTTGATCGGGATCTGCGCCGCCATGCCGCCCATCGCGAAGGCGCCGCGCTTGTGGCAGGTCTTCACCAGGAGCAGCGAGTAGGCCTGCAGGAAGGCCTTGCTCATCACCACCTGGCTGCGGTCGGGCAGCACGTAGTTCGGGTTCTTGGCCAGCTTTTTGATGTAGCTGAAGATGTAGTCCCAGCGGCCGCAATTGAGGCCGGCCATGTGGTCCTTCAGCTCGAAGATGATCTCGTCCATCTCGAAGGCCGCCGGCAGCGTCTCGATCAGCACGGTGGCCTTGATGGTGCCGTGCTTGATGCCGAGCGCCTGCTGGGCGTGGACCATCACGTCGTTCCACAGCCGGGCCTCAAGATGGCTCTCCATCTTCGGCAGGTAGAAATAGGGGCCGGTGCCCTGGGCAAGCTGCGCCTTGGCGTTGTGGAACAGATACATGCCGAAATCGAACAGCGAGCCGCTCATCTCCTCGCCATCAACGAGGACATGGGCTTCCATCAGGTGCCAGCCGCGCGGGCGCACGATCAGCACAGCCGGGTTCGCCTTCAAGGCATAGGCCTTGCCGGAGACCGGGTCGGTGAAGTCGAGCTTGCCGTCCCAGCGATCCTTGAGGTTGAGCTGGCCCTCGATGCAGTTCGTCCAAGTCGGGGAGTTCGCGTCCTCGAAATCGGTCATGAAGACCTTGGCGCCGCAGTTCAGCGCGTTGACGACCATCTTGCGGTCGGTCGGACCGGTGATCTCGACGCGACGGTCCTGCAGATCGGCCGGGATCGGGGCGACCTTCCAGTCGCCTTCGCGGACATGCTTGGTCTCGGCGAGGAAGTCGGGCGTCTCGCCGGCGTCGAAGCGCTTCTGGCGCTCGGCGCGCAGCGCGAGGAGGCGCTTGCGGGTCTCGTCGAAACGGCGATGCAGCTCGGCCACGAAGGCGAGCGCGTCGTGGGTGAGGATTTCCTCGAAGCGCGGGTTCATCGCGCCCGTCACGACGACGCCCTTGGGCAGATGGGTGGAAGTGCCGGTCATGGAGATGTCCTCGCCTGATGCTGGACAGCGTTATGGTCCAGCCTGACTTTGTCTCCTAGAGGCCAAGACGTGCGATCACTCTTTCCATACGGGAAATAATTGGTGCGGCGATGACGACGTCGTGAGCGGCGTAACGGGGGTCAAGGTCGTCACGAATGGGGTGCGACGGCACGATGCCGCCATGCCGGAGGACCCCTTGATGACGTTCCGCTTCGCCGCTCCCCTCGCCGTGCTGATGATGACGCTTCCAGCCGCCGCGGGCGATTTCAAGCCCTACGAGAAGGCCAGCTTCGACCGGCTCGTGGCGTCGGGCCAGCCCGTGCTCGTGCATGTCCATGCCGACTGGTGCCCCACCTGCAAGCGACAGCTCTCTGTCCTCGGCCCGATGCTGGCCGATCCGGCCAATGCCTCCATCACCCCCGTGACCGTGAACTTCGACACCGAAACCGGCTTCAAGCGCGCTTACAAGGTCGGCAACCAGTCCACGCTGATCGTCTTCAAGGGGGGCCGAGAGGTCGCGCGCTCCTTCTACGAAACCGACATCGCGGCCATCGGCGGGCTCCTCGCCAGGGTGCGCTGAGCTGCTGACGCTCAGGCCCCGTCCATGCTCGCCCTTCTGTCGTCCTATGCCGCGGGAATGCTGACCACGGTCAACCCTTGCGTCCTGCCCGTGCTGCCCATCGTGGTCGCCACCGCCTTCCAGGGCGGGCGCTTCGGGCCGCTCGCGCTGGCCGGCGGCCTCGCCATCGGCTTCACCGCCATCGCCATGGCGGTCGCCGCCACGGGCGCAGTGCTGGGGATCGATCAATCGGTGCTGCGGCAGGTCGCGGCGGTGATGTTCATCCTCGCGGGGCTGCTCTTTCTCGTCAGGCCGTTGCAGGACGGGCTCGCGCGCACGATGCAGCCACTGGCCGACCGGGCGAACGCGCTCTCGACCGGCGCGGACACCGCTTCGCTCGCCGGCCAGTTCGGCATCGGCCTGATGCTCGGCGTCGTCTGGTCGCCCTGCTCGGGGCCTGCGCTGGGCGCCGCCATCGGGCTTGCAGTGCAGGCGGGCGGGCTCGATGCGGCGGCGGTGCGGATGGCGGCGTTCGGCCTCGGCGCCGGCACGATTCTCGCCGCGCTGGCCTATGGCTCGCGCGCCATGGCGGGCATCGGCCGCAGCCGCCTGATCTCGGTCGCGTCGATGGCGAAGCCCGTGGCGGGCGCGGTTTTCGTGGCCCTCGGCGCGCTGACGCTGACCGGCCACGACAAGACGGTGGAGCGGGCGGCGCTCGCCGCCATGCCCGAATGGCTGCTGACGCTGACGACCTCGCTGTGAGGCTCAGCCCATGGCGATGATGAGCGCGAGACCGACGCTGCCCACCGCGATGCGCCAGTAGGCGAAGGGCTTGAAGCCGTAGTTCGAGACGATGTCGAGGAGCTTGCGCACCACGACGAGCCCCGCGAGGAAAGCCGCGACGAAGCCGACCGCGATCACGGCGACATTGTCGGCGCTGAGCTGCTTGTAGTTCTTCAGAAGGTCATAGGCGAAGGCGCCGGCCATGGTCGGCATGGCGAGGAAGAAGGAGAACTCCGCCGCAGCGCGCTTGGAGGCCCCCAAAAGCATCGCGCCGACGATCGAGGAGCCCGAGCGCGACACGCCCGGCACCATGGCGAGGCACTGGATCAGCCCGATCTTCAGATACATCGGCAGCGGGAAGGTCATGGCATCGTCATGGCGCACGTCGAGATCGAGCTCGTCCACCACGAGCAGGATCAGCCCGCCCGCGATCAGCGTGCAGCAGACGAGGAACGGGTTGAACAGCACGCCCTTGATGAAGGAGTGCAGCACCGCGCCGATCAGCGCGGCCGGCAGGAAGGCGATCAGCACGCCGGCGACGAAGCGGCGCGAGGCGGCGCTGGAGGGAAGGGTGGAGGCGATCCGCCAGAGCTTGCCGAAATACACCGACAGGATGGCGAGGATGGCGCCGAGCTGGATCAGCACGGCGAAGGTCTTGCCGAAATCGTCGTCGCCGATGCCGAGGAAATGGTCGAGAAGCAGCAGATGTCCGGTCGACGACACCGGAATGAACTCGGTCAGACCCTCGACGATGCCGAGCAGCAGAGCCTTCAGATAATCCATCGCGGTCCCGCTCTCCATCACGGCCAGCGGCTCCACGAGCTGGACCGAAGCCTCGTTCGACGAGCCGAATCGGGTTGTGGCCGGCTCGCGGGGGTTCTATACGGCGGGGCCGAGCCGCGCCATCCGGTGCGCCGCGAACTCTCCTCCCGGTCGGATCGTCAGAGCTTCATGCCCCTCCTCGTCCATGCCGCGTTCTGCCCGCATTCCCGCTTCATCCGGCTGGTCATGGCCGAGATGGGCATGGAGGCGGAGTTCGCGGAGGAGCGCGTCTGGGAGCGCAGGCCCGAATTCCTGAAGATGAATCCCGCCGGCACCACGCCCGTCCTTGTCGAGGAGGGCGCCTTCGCCGTGCCCGAGGCCGACATCATCGCCGAATATCTCGACGAGACGCGCGGGCTCGCGCTCGGCGAGCGCCAGCTCCTGCCCGCCCAGCCCGCCGAGCGGGTCGAGGTCAGGCGGCTCACGCACTGGTTCAACCACAAATTCTTTGCCGAGGTCTCGGGCCCGCTCACGCTCGAGAAGATCAACAAGCGCTTCATGCGCAACGAGGAGGGCGGCGGACCGCCCGACACGGTCCAGATCAGGGCCGCGCGCAGCAATGTGCGCTATCATCTGCACTATATCGGCTGGCTGGTGGCCCGCCGGAACTGGCTTGCCGGCGACCGAATGTCCTATGCGGATTTGGCGGCGGCGGCCCATTTGTCCTGCGTGGACTATCTGGGCGACGTGGCCTGGGACGAGAGCGAAGGCGCCCGCGCATGGTACGCGAAGATGAAGTCCCGCCCGAGCTTCCGCGCGCTGCTCGCGGAGCGCGTGCCGGGCATGGCGCCGGCGGCGACCTACGACAATCTCGACTTCTGAGTCCTGACGGCCTCAAGGAGGCCGTTCTGGCGCGCGCGCTGTCGGAAGGCTTTGCCGTGGCGCGCGTGACGACCCCCAACGCGATCCCCGACGCAGCCGGCCGCCTCGCCGACTGGCTCACCGCAGGCCATCAGGGCGACATGGGCTGGATGGCCGATCGCGCCGAGTGGCGCGGTGATCCGGCCCGCCTCTGGCCCGAAGCGCGCTCGGTGGTGATGCTGGGCATGAGCTATGCGCCCGGCCTCGATCCGCTGGAGCTGCTAGATCGCGAGGGCCATGCCGCGCTCTCGGTCTATGCCGCGCGGCGCGACTATCACGACGTCATCAAGGGCAAGCTCAAGACGGTGGCTGGCGCGCTGGCTGCCGCCGGTGCCGCCGTCAAGGTCTTCGTCGACACCGCCCCGGTGATGGAAAAGCCGCTCGCCCAGGCGGCGGGGCTGGGCTGGCAGGGCAAGCATTCGGTCCTCGTCTCGCGTGAGCATGGCTCCTGGCTGTTCCTCGGCGCGATCTTCACCACGGCCGAGCTGCCCGCCGATGCGCTGGAAACCGATCATTGCGGCTCCTGCACGCGCTGCCTCGACATCTGCCCGACCGCGGCCTTCCCCCAGCCCTATGTGCTCGATGCGCGGCGCTGCATCGCCTATCTCACCATCGAGCATGAGGGC
>JAIXZF010000082.1 GCA_027489835.1 Hyphomicrobiales bacterium | reverse complement strand
TGACATGCACATCGCCGGGAGTGGGCTGCATGGTCGTTGCTCCTCAATAAGCCTGATGATCCGAGGCGATGATTAGGCGGCGGTGGTCGGGATTGCGCCGAGCGACATGAGATGCACGGCGATCACGTCGCCCGCAGCGGCAGCGCCTTCCAGCGCGACGCCGATGGCGAAGGTGCCGAGCAGCGGGTCAACCGCAGCGCCACCGTCCGAGGTGTTCGTGCGTGCGCCGGTCGCCGCGATGACGCGGCCCGTGCTGTCTACCCCGACGACAGCGCCGGCCGTGACGGCAGCGCCCGCGATCATCTTGGTGGCCCCGGCGACGCGCACCGTGCCAGCCTGACCGTTGCCGGGGTTGTTCTGAAGGACGCCGATGACGAATTCGCCGGCAGCCGCGGCGAGAACCGCCCGGCCCGAGGAATTGACCTTGACGCCGCGGAACTGGCCGGTGGCGGAGAGATCCGCGCCTGCGACCAGAGTGATATCGGTGCCGTAGCCCTGAAGCGACATGCGTAGGTTCCTTTCGTGGAGGTGCCGCTACCGCTTAGGCGGCGGGCTGGCGGCGCTTGGCGATGTAGGCGTCGTAAAGCCCGGGGTTCTCGGTCATCGCGCGGTCGTAGGCCTGCGCGTAGGTGAGCGTCCCCTTGGACCCGGCCTCGATCTCCTTGGCCTTGGCCACGAGCATCGCCTCCGGGTCGGCGTCCGCGGCGAGCGGCGTGCCGAGCGACTTGAAGAGCGGGCTCTTGGAGGCGACCTCGCCGGCCGACTTCAGGAGCGTCTCCAGTTCGGCCGCGTCGGCCTCCGTGGAGCGGCCCTTGGCCACGCGCAGGAGCAGCGGGCCGAGCTTCTCGGCGTCGCCGACCTTGATCGCGCGAGCCTTCTCGATGGCCTCCTTCTCCTCGGCGGCGGCCTTCATCTTGGCCACCTCCTCGGCGGCGGCCTTGGCCACCTTGTCGGCGTCTTCGAGGCGCTTGCGGATGCTCTCCGGCAGCGACTTCATGACTTCCGCTTCCGGGTCGGTGCCCTCGGCGGTGAGGCGGTCGATCTCGGCTTCCTTCGCCTTGATGACCTCGTCCTTGGCCTTCAGTTCCGCCTCGGCCCCCGTGACACGCTCGTCCAGCGTGGCGATGGTTGCCTCGGCATCGCTGAGAGCCTTCTGGAGTTCCTGAAGGTCCATAACGGTCTCCTTGATGACGAAAGCCGCCGCGCTGGCGGCGTCAGGGTCGGCCGAGAAATCGGCCAGTGCCTTCTCCACGATCTGCGGAGAGAGTTCGTTGAGCGCGGCGAGCACGGCCCCGGCGATCTTCGCCATGGGCACCTTCTTGCCGGGCTTGGCCGCGGAGGCGCAGGCCCCCTTGGCCTTGCAGGCCGCGGCGTCCTTGCAGTCGTCGCACGGCTTGAAGCCGCCCTTGGCCTTCACGACCACGACGCGGGCCTCATCGTTCGCGGGCTCGTCCACGAGAGAGACCTCGGAGATTTCGAGATCGGTGAGATTGGTCGCCATGTCAGGCCTCCACCTTCTGCCGCTTGCCCTTCCCGCCAATGGAGAAGGCGCGAAGCTCGCCCGAGCGCACGCGCTTGCGGATCGCCTCGTCCTTGATCTGCATGCCGATCCACCAGCCGCGTTGCTTCGTGGCGGCCCCCATGGCTTTGACGAAGTCGTCGTCAACCACCACGCTCTCGACCACCTCGCCGACTTGCGAGCCGTCGTGCATCGCCTTGGCGACGCGGGCGTCGGTGATGAACTGGTGAGCCGCTTTGCGGAGTTCGGCCATCTCGATGCGGTCGCCCTGCACGTCGGTGACGACCTTGCCGTCCACCTCGATCACGGAAGCCCAGCCGCGCACGTAGTGCCCGTCGATATCGGCCTTGGTGAAGTCGAAGGTGATGCCGAAGCGCATGCCGATCCTCACGAGGGAGCCGGGATGCGATTGCGCCCATGAGCCCGATGGGGCCGGCAGTTAGGGCGAGAGTGTCATAACCGTGATACAGGCCGGCGCAGACTTCTCACAACGGTGATAGCCTATGACAGAAGACGGCCGTCTTGGCAAGATGTGCGGGAAATTCGCCTATTCGGCGGTGATGCGCAGGCCCATGAGGGCGTGCGTGGCCTCGTCGGCCATCACGTCGATGCGGAACTTGGCATCGTCGTCGGCGATCTCGCCGGAGGCGTAGCTCTCGGCGGCCTCAAGCACTTGGTTGGCCAGATCCATGAAGAAGGCCGAGGCGGCCTCCTCCTGCGGCACGTCGAGCGGGATGCGCTCGATGAGATGCTGGCCAAGCTGCGCCGGGGAGTTCCACGGCATCGCCTGATAGTCGGGGTCTGCGCCCATGAAGATGCCGGCGTAGCGTTTCACCAGCGCGGCGACCGCCTCGGTCGGGTTCTTCTCGGTGCCCATCGACCACGCGAGGCGCACGCCATGGACCTCGCCGAGGAACTGGCGCACGAGGATATCGACCACATCGGGGTCGCCGAGGTAGCCGCCATCGACCTCCGGCTGCTCGAAGAATTCGAGCCCCTGAGGCCGTCCGCGATCTTCAGCGCGGTCCCTTGATCCCTCGCGGGCGATTTCCTTTGCCATGCCTCACCATGCCTTCGTTGCGGGCCGCACGCAATGCTCAGGCCGGCGCGAGCGGGGGAAGCATGAGCACTTCGATATCCCATCCGCCGCTGGCCATCTTCGTCTTGCCGAGGAACACGAACCGAGCGCCCGGAAGCGTGCTGACCTCCTTCTCGCCGGAGAAGGCCCCGGAGCCGTAGGAGTGGATGGCCTTCGCGCCCTTGGCGTAGCGGATCGTCATGCGATGCTTGCCGAAGCCGCTTGTCCCGGTCGCGCTGTAGGAGGCGCACATCGGCCCCGTCGCCTGAAACACGACGCCGGGAGCGGTCTTCTCGATCTGCTTGAGCATGCCGGGAGGCATGTTCTGCCAGCGATAGATCGTCGTGCCCGCCGGCATCTCGGTGGCATCCTTGTAGACCGCTTCGGCGAGTTCCTTGAGGTTGCTGCCGTTGTAGTGGGTCTTGCCCTCGCGGAAGGCGTCGTTGAACGCGCCGCTGGCCTGAATGTTCGAAACGAACTGCTTCGTCTTGGGCGAATACGCCTGATAGTCAGCGTACCCCTGCTTTACCTGTGACGGGCTGAAGTCCGTCACCGCCGCGGGCTTCAAGACCTCAGGGTTGCGCACCGCGCCAAGCGCGAGGAAGAAGCCAAACTGGTGGTCCTGCGGCTGCTTGTGGACGACCGTGCCGAGCTTCGCGGGGGCGAAGTGCGCCGCCACGTCCTCGATGCCCTTGGCCGTCTTGGTGTTGAAGGCGGCCAGCGGCTTCGGCGGGTTCACGATATCTTCGACCGCCGCGATGCTGTCGTAGAAGTAGCTCTGGACGTGCTTGGACGGGTGCTCGCCGAAGGACTTGAGCTTCCCGGTAGGCTGCCCGGTCTCTTTGCTCACCTCGGCATAGGTGAGCCCCTTGAGCGCGGCGAAGTCGCCCTTGAGCGCAGCGGCCTCGATCTCATTGACGGCCTTCGCGTTCGCCTCGTTGACGAACGTCGAGGAGGACAGCCCCTTGCCCTGCCCGTTCCAGTTGAGGAAGTCGGGCTTCTTCGAGAGCTTGTCGGGGGTGACGACGGCCTTGACCGGCGGGGCCGACGCCGGCTTGGCGGCCGGTGCCAGCGCGGCGGCCTGCACGACGCCGCCCACGAGCGCGGGGTGCGAGTTGCTCTTCTGCCCGGGCGTGACCTTGTGGGTCGAGCCCAGCGCGGCGAGCGCGTCGTTGGCAAGCTGCGCCTGCTTCTTGCCGTAGGTGTTCGTCCCGTAGTTGAGGGAGAGGAGCCCCTTGGCATCCTTCGAGCCGGCCAGCGACGCGATGGCGCTGACCTTGGCGTTGTGCGACGCGGCGTTCGAATTCCCGGGCGGGAGCTTTGCCTTCTCGAAGTTGGGCATCGCCGAGACGGCAGCGTTCAACTGCGCGGTCGAGGCGGCCTGCGTCACCGCGGCGGCGGCCTGCGCGACGGACGGCTTGCCTTCCATGGCCGCGATCAAGGAGCGTTTCAGCTTCCCCGCCGTGGTGAAAGGCTTGCTGTCATAGGCCTTGAGGCCTTCGAGGTCGCCCTTCATGGCAAGGTCGGTGATATCCTTGACCGGCGAGTTCTTGGGCAGCATCCCGGACATGAAGTCTTCGCCTGCGCCGCCTCCGGTGTAGTGCGCGTCAATGATGCGCTTGATCGCGCCTTTGGGCATGCCCTTGGGGGCTATCGCATCGGCCAACTCCTGCGCTGGCGGCGTGCTCGTGATCGTCGTGGCGAGGGCGTTGATGAGGTTGGTCTTCAGGCTTTCCCCGAATTTCCCTCCCGGGTTGATCCCGAGAAGGACATTCATTTCGCCGCTCTCGGCAGCCTTAATCATCGTCGCGATAGGCTGCCCCTTCCACGCATTGGGGCCGCTCGCCTCATAGAGGGCGACAGCCGCCCCCGCCGTCTTCACCCCGAATTCCTTCTTGTTCGTCTCATAGATCGCGGCCTTGATCTTGTCCGCGTTGAACGTGCTCATGCCTCCCACGAGGTTGTCGAAGACCGGCCCGGACTTGGCCCCGCCCGCGACCGGGTTGAGCACCCCGTTCTCGGCCTGCCACACCTTGCCGCCGGCCGCCATCGTGGCAGCGCCCGAGGCGACCGCCTGCACGGCCTGCCCCTGCTTGGCCTCCAGATCGGCGACCAGCGCGCCATGGAAGGTGGCCATCATCTTGCCGTTGGGAGAGCCCACCGGCCACGCCGGGGTGCCCTTCTTCGTGGTCGTGAGAGCCTTGAGCCCGGCGAGGTCGCCGGCCGCGTGGAGGTCCGTGGCCTTGTCGGCGAGCCCGCCATAGTAGGCGACGGCAGACGGCGTGCTGGCGAGGAACGCCGGCTTCCCGGTCGGGAGCCCGCCGCCGGCCGCCGGCTTCACCACGTCCTTGATGCGCGGAACCGCGGGTGCGGGCGCAGGCTCGGCCACCGAGACGCCGGCCGCCATCGTGAAGGTCTTGAGCCCCGCCTTCTCAAGGATGGCGTCGCGGCGCGCGATGAGCGTGGCCGTGAGGTCGGCCTTCGCCTTGGCGTCGCCCGGCCCGTAGGTGCCCACGAGCTTGGTGATCGTGGCGTCGTCAATGGCGGCCAGAGCCTTCGCGCTCTCCTGAAGCTGCGAGCCGGTCATCTTGCCGAAGACCGCCTTCTGCTCCGAGGTGGTGGTGCGCATGCTCTCCCACTCGGAAGCGTCCTTCCCGAAGCTGTCCTTGGGGAGGCCCTGCGCGCGGAAGAGGATTGCGCCGCCCGGGTCGATGTTGACGGCCTTGCCGGTGCCCTTCGAGATCACCGTATTGTCGTAGCCGACGCCAAGCACGTCGTAGTTGCCCAGCCATGCGTGGAGGGCGAAGTCCTTCTGCGCGGCAGCCACATGCAGGGCGTTCGCCGGGTTGAAGCCGATCACCCCGTCCATCATGCGGGAAGCGACCCCGAGGCCGCCGCCGTACTGGCCCTTCAGATCCACGAGCTTCATGTCGGGAGCGCCGCCGCCCGCCGCGATGATGAGCTTGGCGGCGAGCACTTCGTTCTTCGCCCGGTCGTCGCTGGTCTTGGCCGAAACGGAGCCTTGCGTGAGCTTGAGGTTGCCCTTCACGAGCAGCGTGCCGCCCTTGCCGTCCGCATAGAGCGCGCCGGGGTTGGAGCCGCCCGGCTTAGCGCCGACCATGGCGAGCTTGGAGAGATCGAGCGGGCCGCGGATCGCGTCGGCGCTGGCCGTAGCCTTCGGGCCGGCAGCCATGTCGCCCACGAGCTTGGCCACGTACTGGTGAAGCTGCGCGTTCCACTTCACATGCGACGACGCCTTGCCGGCCGCCGCATCGGCTTTGACCTTGGTGTCGAGCGCGACCAGCGTAGCAGCGAGGACGACCTTGTCGTTGGCCTGCGCGAAGGAGTGCGCCGCGTCTGCCTTCTTCTGGTAGGCGGGGTTCTTGCCCTCCAGCCCTCCGGCGATCTTGGGCGGCAGGATGATGCCGTCCGTGCCGACCTTCATCCACTGGCCGCCCAGCGGCGAGCCGGCGGGCCACCGGGGCTGGTCGGGGTTGAACTTGCCACCGCGCGCGCCCTTGGCCTTCTCCAGCCGCTTGAGCAGCATCTCGCCTTCGAAGGCCTCGGCGATCTCCTTGTCCACGGTGCGGTTGAGGTACTTGCCGAGCTTGCCCGGCGGGACGAGCCGCATGGCTTGGCTTTCCCAGCCCATGTCCGCGGGCGTGCCGCCGACGCGCTCGGCCACGTAGTAGCGGGCCTTGGACGTGGTGCGCTCGAAGTCGCCGAGCACGCCGACGATCTTCACCTTGAGCCCCGTCTCCTCATAAGCCTCCTTGATCGCGGACGCCTGAAGGTTGAGCCCGCCTTCGACGGTGCCCTTGGGCCATGTGTGGTCGTAGCCGCCGAAACCGTTGGTCGGACGGGTTATCCACAGCCGGCCATCGGGCTCGCGGATGATGACGCCCGCGCCGACGTTCTTGCCCGGGGAGTGCTCGAAGGGGTAGTCGGCGTCGATCTTCGGGTTCTGGCCCGAGGCCTTCGCCCAGCCCTCGATGGTGTCGGGGGCCTTCCACGAGGAGAACGAGACGCCGTTGAGCGCGTCGGGGGTCTTGCCGCCCGGCACGAAGGTGGCAGCCGAGTTCGGATCGCTCCACGTCTGCGGGTCCGACGCCTTGGTCGGATAGTTCACCGTTACGGGCTCGCCCTTGTCGTTCTTCTGGGGGTGCGGCTTGGCCCCGGGCGGCGGCCCCTTGGGTGCGGCCGGCTCCCCGCCGTAGAGGCCTTGGAAATACTGTTGCTGCGCCGCGGCGAAGCCGCCGATGCCGTACTGCGGGGCGTTGATCTTGGGCTTGGAGCCCGAGCCGCCCGAGCCGCCCGCGCCGCCGCTCTCCGGGGCGAACTGGCCGCCCTTGGAGTTCGGGGCTCCCGCGGGCCAGCGCGCTTGCTTCTCGATCTCGGCCTGCCAGCGACGCTCCATGTCCTCGATGCGACGGACCATGCTCTTGAGCGTCATGGCGGGGCCTCCGATGGTGTGGGCTTACTTGTCTCGGCCGTGGCCGCCGTGATCGCGGTCCTTGCCGTCTCGATCCTTCCCGTCCCGGTCCTTGCCATCCCGGTCCTTGCCGTCGCGGTCGGGCTTGTCGGGCTTGCCGGGCTTCTCCGGCTCCGGCTTGTCGGGGGCAGGCTTGTCGGGGGCAGGCTTCTCCGGCGCTGGTGCGGGTGCCGGCGCTACGGGCTCAGGAGCCGGCGCAGCGGGCGCGGCAGGGGCCGCAGGGGCGGCAGGAGCAGCCGGCGCAGCGGCGGCCTGTGCGGGGCTCGCATCGCGCTGTGAGCAGCCCCATGAAGCGGTCGAGACCTCGCACGTCGAGGGCTGGCCCGGCTGGAACAGGGCGCACCCCGAGAGGGTGGCGGCGAGCAGCGCGGGCGTCAGGATCTTGAGCATCGTTTTCCCAGCCAATGTCAGGACCATGAGAGCCATTTTCTCATGGCTATGAGATTGCGCTGTTATGACAGACGGGCCACGGTCTGTCGATGCGCGCGCCACGCTCGATATCGGACCTCGATGTCTATGCCCGGCTGACGGCTCTCTCACGGGAGCTTGAGGAGATGGCCGGCTCGTGCTGGTCCGTGGCCGGCGAGACGGCGCTGCGCACCACGGCGCGCATCATTCGCGCGGTGGCCTCCGGCTTCTTCATGACGATGGGCGGGGATGACCCCGCAAAACGGCCCTAGGGCGGGAAGCCCTAGAGCGGCCTGAAGCGGGCCACCGAGAACAGGACCATCGGCTCCTTGTCCTGCCAATCAGCCCGGTCGGCTCGCCCGCCATGGACGACGCCGTCATGCTCGAAGGTGCGGATCGAGGCAAAGCGGATCTCGCGGGCCGCGCTCACCGCGAGGATGAAGGGCAGGCCCGAGATCGAGCAGAAGGCCTCGGCCGCCGTCCACTTCGCCAGCGAGATCATGTAGCCGCCCATGCGGTCGATCTCCTCCCACGAGTAGCGGCGCACCTTGACCTCGCAGAAAGAGCGCACCTCCTTGCCATCGCGGACGAAGACGTAGTCGAGGCGGTATGAGGTCGGCAGCTTGATCGCCTCCGCCTTCCACCGCTCCTCCAGCCGGCGCACCACGTCGACCTCGCGCTCAAGGTCTTCTGACGTTTCGTAGCGAGGGCGCTCCTCACCCATTGGCCAGTTGCTCCGGCTCCCACTGGCGCAGGAAGAGCGTGCAGCGGCAGTTCGGATGGATCGGCGGCACCATGGAGGGACCGCGGGGAGTTGCGAAGGGCTTGCCGAAGGGGACGCCCCGCTTCGGGTTCATGCCCGGGATCGGCGCGCACACCGAGCACAGGCGCTCGTCTTTGGCCACGATCCACATGCGACGGACTTGGTTCTCGACCACCTTGCCGGTCTCGATGGCCTGCCGCCATGCGTCCTGCACCCCGTAGTTCGTGGTGCGCAGCGCCTCGGTGCGAGCAATCACCTCGGAGCGATAGCGCAGATATTTCCGCTCATAGGCGGCGACCATCCGGTCGATCTGCTCCTTGCTCAGGGGCTTGCCGGTGCCCATGGCGCGCTGAAGCTGGCCGTCGAAGCGGAAGTCGCGCAGCCGGCGCTCATCCACCGCGTCCTTCGGCGTGCCGTCCGAGCCCGGCTTGAAGACTTGCCGCCCGTTCACCCGGTCGATCTTGCCCCCGAGGTTCCACGCCTTCGCGCCCTTGCGCTCGTGGAACGTCTGAAGCTCCTTGCGGAAGTTGGAGACGGCCTTTTGCTGCCGGGTCGTGAGGCCGATGGCCCCCTTGATCTCGCGCGCCACCTCGACCGGGTTGCTGCCGCTCGTCATGCCCGAGATCAGCTTGTCCCGGATGCTCTCCTTCGTCTCGTCCGTGATCTGGCGGATGAGCGAGAGCGAGTAGCCCTTGAGCCACGAGATGAGCCGGGGGTTGAGCCGGTCGAAGGCGAAGTAGGCCCCGGTCACGCGGGCGTTGATCTGCGAGGCCGCCAACGCCGCGCCGCCCCAGACGGCTTCTTGGATGATCTTCTCGACCTCTTCGTCAGCCATCCCGGTGTCGGCGTTCACGATCAGCGAGAGCACCTTCCCGATATCCCCGGACGCCAGCGCGTCGGCGAGGGCCTGAAGGTTGACCGCCTCCTGCATGGTCGCGAGGAGCTTGAAGAAGGCCTTCGCGAGCTTGGGCTCCAGCTTGGCGGCGATCTTCTCGGCCTCGGTCATGTCCTCGCGCCGGCTGGCCTTGCTGACGGAGACGCACTCCGGCGCGATCTGGGGCTGCCGGAGCTTCTGGCCCGGCGCGGGGAGGAAGAGGCGATGGATGGGGTGCGCCATGCTGCCCTAAAAAAATATCATCGTTATGATACTTTCCCCTTTGCAGAGTGAGCGCCACGCGCTATAACACTCTCATAGCCGCACAGGACGCGGCCCACAAGAGGAGAGGCCACATGGCCCTGACGCTGCGCTTGATTTTTGAGGCCGCCTCGATCCTGACCTTCTGCGCCGCGGTGATCGTGGCCGCCATGGCCTTCGGGGGCTGACATGCCCCCGAAGCTCCGCCCGATCCTCGCTTCCGATCTCTGGTCGGCTGCGCGTGGCCTGAGCATGGGCCAGCGCAGCGACAAAGAGCTTCGCGATCTCATTGCCCGCCACGAGCCCAACGCGAAGACCGTCTTCGCCGCCGCCGTGATCTGCGAGGCCGCCGACCAGATCCTCGCCACCCGCCGCATCCGCATGGGGCTTCAGCCATGATGATCTACGTCGAAATGAAGGGCTTTCCGCCCAAGGACTACATGCCGGTCCCGCGCATGGAGGCCGCCTCGCTTGGCCTTCAGGTGTTCGGCCGGCGCTGGGCGATGACCAAGCCCGGGCGCACCTACAAGATCGAGGGCTGCGACGCGCGGCTCTACTACACCGACGGCAAGCTGGCCGGGGTGGCATGGTTCGACCCGGTTGCGGTCCCCAAGGGGGACGAGCCCGGCCAGCCCAAGCGCCAGCGGAGGCCGGCATGAGCCAGCGCCTCACCCGCATGGTCGAGGAGCGCCTCGCGCGCCGTGGCATCACGCTGGTCGAGCGGCACCGCCAGCCCCGTGGATACCAGCGGCTTCTGGTCCGCGACGACGCCGGGCGCGAGGCTTGGATCTCCTGCGCCAGCACCCCGAAAGATATCGAGGCCTGCGCGAACTCGACCGCTCAGGTCGCCGTCCGCAAGCTCAAGGAGGCTTCCCACTGATGGCCAGCAAGATCGCGTTCTCCGACTACCTCACGCGCCCCGAGGGCGATGATGAGAGCCGCCGCCGCGCCATGACCTACGTCGGGATGGCGCACTTCGCCGGCTCCGGCCCGCCCGGGCAGACGTGCCGCGGCTGCGAGCATTGGCTGACCAACGGCTGGCACGCCGACAAGATGTCTCACCGCGGCGCGCTCAAGGACAGCGTGTGCGATGCCTACGTCCGCATGAAGGGCAAGGCGGCGTCGAAGAGCACCCCGAAGGTGCCGCATTCGGCATGGGCCTGCCGCTACTTCGAGCCCCGCGAGCAGCCGGTGCGTCTCCACGCTCCGAGGCCGGGGGAAGTCGGGTGAGCGATACCGTGAACGTCACGCTTTCACTTTATGAGCTTCGCGCGATCAAGACCGCGATGAAGGCGCACATCCGCAAGCTGCGCAGCGAGTGCGCCCGCAACCCCTTCGTGCCTGAGGAGGGTCGCGTCAACCTGACCGTGGCCCGGCTGGAGACGGCGCAGAGCGCGCTGGGCGTCGTGCTGCGCGCCGATCCCGGGAGCGGCGAAAAAGTATCACGATGATGATAAACGCCCGTTGACTTGAGAGCGTGACGCTCACATTGTCTCGTCATGAAGCGCAGCCCACCGGCTGCCCACAGGAGAACCTCCCCGCGATGACCGCCCCCAACCTTCCCCTCGGAGAGACCCAGAAGATCGTTCTCTCGGTCCTCCGCGACCGGGGCTCTTGGCACCGGAACGCCGGCTGGCACTGGAACGGCCCCGCCCGCACCGAGAAGCTCCTCGAAACGCTCGTGAAGCGCGGCCTCGTGGTCCGCGAGGGCACCACCTACAAGCTGAAGGACAGCGCGCCATGAAGCTCTATCACGGCACGTCGGAGGCCGCCGCCGAGGCCATCTGGAGCGATGGCTTCAAGCCTCGCGGCCGGCGCGGCGGGAACTGGAGGCACTCGGTCGAGAGCCACCCGGACGGGGTCTATTTCACGAACGCCTATGCGCTCTATTTCGCCATGGCTGCGGTGGATGACCCCCGCCTCAAGACCGGCGAAGACGGCGTGCGAGCGGCTGTGATCGAGATTGACACGGACCTCCTGCGCGACACGGCAATGCTTGTCCCGGACGAGGACTGCCTTGAGCAAGTGAACCGAGGGCGCACTGGCGATAGCCTGCCGGCCGGATATCACAAGTGGACCATGAAGAAGCGCACCATCTACTGGCGCAAGAAGATGGACGGCTTTTGCTTCTCCGATGCGTGGAAGGCATCGCTCGACGCCCTTGGCAATTGCTGCCACCTCGGCCCGGTCCCGGCCGGCGCGATATCACGGGTGGCATTTGTTGATCTGAAGAAGGCGTCCGACGCGTGCATGATGGCGCTCGACCCGACGATCTCGCTCATGAACTACCGCTTCGTCGGCAAGCGGTACCGGGCACTCACGAAGTGGATCTTTGGCGACCCCCTCGGCCCTGACCAACCGGACTTCCTTGATCTGCCCGACCCTACGACGGGGCGGCTCAATATGCTTCCCGAATTCCAGCTTCCCCCGGACGAAAACCGGTCCGGCATCGCTATCGCCTGCCGCTCATACAAAGGATTAGCCGCATGATCGGGACGACATACAACGGGCACGAGATCACTTTCTCGGAGGGGGACGAGGTCTGGGAATGCCGGGAGCTAGGCCTCTCGGCCCCCAAGCTCTCGACCCTCAAGGCTAAGCTCGATGAGATCGAGCGGGCGGCCCGGCGCGTCGATGCCGTGCCCGTCTACTTTCTGGGCGACGGCTACGGCATTCAACGCCTGACCCCGGCCGTCGTGACGCTTCTGGACGAGAACCACGAAAAGAGCCTCGTTCCCAAGGTCTTCATCATCCTGAATGAGGGCCGGCAGGCGAGGCGCATGAAGGTTCCCATCGACCGCGTCGCGCCGCGCACCCCAGAGGCAAAGGCGGCTTTCGAGGCATACACAGCGGCCGACCAAGCCGCGCACAAGGCCCGCTCGGAGGCTGAGCGCGCCAGCAAGGCTATCCCGCGCATCGCCGTGGCCGATCTCAAGCCGGTCGCCCAGCCGCCCGCCGAGGCCGCGGAATGAGCCGCAAGGAGCTTCTCGATCTTGAGGTCCGCGTCCTGCGCAAGAGCGAGAAGGCTCTCCTTGTGCAGGACGAGGTCACCGGGAGGGAGGCGTGGGTGCCTCTCTCTCAATGCGAATTCCAACCCGGCGAGGAGGATGACGTGGGCACCCTCACGCTGCCCGAATGGCTCGCCGAAGCAAAGGAACTGCTCTGATGGCTGCGAAGCCCCGACAGGACGACGCCCTCGCGCAGGCGGCCCCGCCCGAGCCCTCGCCCTTCAATCCGCCGCGCCGCATCCGGGTGGTGGACTTCGAGACGACCGGAGCGCCTGACGACGGCGACCCCGAGCCGCACGCGATTTGCGAGATCGGCTGGTGCGACGTGGTGCAAGGCATTGCCGGGGTCAAAAACGAAAGCCGTTCGTATTTGGTCAACCCCAAGCGCCCGATCTCCATCGCGGCGATGGCCGTCCACCACATTACCGACGAGGACGCGGCGGCCGGTGAGAGCGTGGCGAACGCCCTGCGCATGCTCTTCGTGGAGGATGGCCCGGTCGATATGTTCTGCGCCCACAACGCGGCCTTCGAGCGGCACTTCTTCGAGATCCCGGGCATCTCGTGGCTCTGCACCTACAAGATCGCGCTCCGGCTCTGGCCCGACGCACCGACGCACTCCAACAACGGCCTGCGCTACTTCCTGCGCCTGCCGATCATGGACCGGGAGTACGCCAACGCGACGCACCGCGCCGGCCCGGACGCCTATGTCACGGCCCACCTTCTGGACCGGATCTTGGCGGAGGCCCGCCAGCGCGAGATCCCGTTCGCGACGCTGGAGGCGTGGTCCAAGTTCCCGCCGCTCTTCCACAAGGTGAGCTTCGGGAAGCACCGGGGGATGATCTGGAGCGAACTGCCGCCCGACTATCTGCGGTGGATCGCCGACAAGAGTGACATGGACGCCGACACGAAGGCGAATGCCCGATACCGCCTGCGCGAGCGGGAAGCCAACCAGCAACCGAAGGAGAATGCGTGATGGACGCCGTCGCCGTGACCGCCTTGCTTATCATCACCGCCGTGGTCTACATGGCCCCGGCTATCGTCGCCCTCCTGCGCGGCCACAAGAATGCCGGCGCGATCTTCGCCCTGTGCCTTCTTCTCGGCTGGACCTTCGTGGGCTGGGCGGCGGCGTGGGTGTGGGTCTTCGTCTCGCAGGAGCAAAGGACGGCATGACCGGCGATGAATTCGAAGAGCGCCTGAAGACGGCAATGGGCGGCGTCCCCGGGTGGAAGACCCGGTTCTGCGAGGCGACCGGCATTGCCGTCTCTACCCTGCGCCGATGGACCTCCGGGGAGCTTGCCCTCCCGGAGTACGCCGTCGCGATGCTGGAGCTTCTGGAGCGCGTGCCGAGCGCCTTCCGCCCGGCCCGGTGGCTGCGCTAGAGCACGCCTGCCTCGATCAACTGCGCGAGCGCCTGTTGCTGGGCTGCGATCACCGCCTCGATCCCATCCACGGCCTCGACCTCGACCCATGCGTCGAGCGCGGTGTCTGAGTTCACCCGGACCATCATCGCCTCCGCTCCGGCCCTGAAGCCGTCGAGCAGGATGAGCCCTTGCCCGCGCGCCGTCGTGCGCCGCTGCACGTCCTCGATCACCGCCCCGCCGCCCATCATGAAGGCGCTGGAGACGTAGCGGGTTTCGAACTTCATGGGCGGGGGCACCGCGACCACGCGCGCCGGCATGGCGCGGCGGCGGCGCGGCTTCTTGAAGCTCACCTCGACGGCAGCCTCGCCGCCCATCTCCACATCGGAGACGACGGTGACCTCGATCTCCTTGAAGTCCCGGATGATGCGCGACCAGCCCGAGGGGATGGCAGCCGCGATCCCGACGTTCTTGTCGTCCACCACCACCGTGCCGCCGGCAGCGGTCGCGAGATCCGCCGGCTGGACCGGCTCCTCGACGCTGGCCACGGCATCGAGGCGCGAGGTCGCGGCATCGGCCGGCGTGACCGCCTCCGTGACGTTGCCTCCGGGGTTCTGTGTAGACGTGGAGGCGTCCACGAGTGCCGGCGCTTCGGTGACCGCGCCTACCCGGGCGACCGAGGCGGTGGAGCTATCCGCTGTTGCGGCGGCTTCGACAGCCACGCCGGCCCGGATGATCGAGGCGGAGGAGGTGTCGGCAGTGGCCACGGCCTCAGAGAGCGCCGCAGAGGCCCCTTGCGCGGCTGCCTGCACATCGGCGGGGGCCGAGGCTTCCGTGGCCGCCACGCTCGCTGCGCTGGCCGCCGTGGAGGCATCCGCCGGAGCCGCGGCTTCCTGCACTGTGGCCTCGGTGCCCAGAAGGGTGCCGGAGCCCGCGTCGGCGAGCGCAGCCGCCTCCGTGATGGCCCCGGTGCGCACCATCGAGGTGGCGCTGGCGTCGGCCGTCGCGGCGGCTTCGGTGACGGCCCCAGCGCGAGCACTGGCGGCGGTCTGGGCATCGGCCGTTGCGGCTGCTTCGGTTGCCGCTGCGCCTGCCGCCTGAGCCGCGGTGCTCGCGTCGGCCGCGATGACCGTCTCTTGCGCGAATTCCCCAGCCCCGGCGAGGTTGCCGACGGAGGTGTCGTTGGGGGCGGCAGCTTCGGTGATCGCCGCGGCGCGCACCGCCGTGGTGGTGATGGCGTCGGTGGCGGTGACGGCTTCCGTGACAAGCCCGGCCAGCGCCATGAGCGCCGCGGAGGCGTCCGCAGTGGTGGCGGCTTCGGTGATCGCGCCGTTGGTCGCCTGCGCGGCTGCCTGTGCATCTGCCGTCGCGGCGGCTTCGGTGAGAGCCCCGGCCCGCGCGAGCGCGCTTGCCTGAGCATCGGCCGTCGATGCTGCCTCGGTGATCGCGCCGCTGGTGACGAGCCCGCCCGCCGAGGCGTCGGCCGTAGCCGCCGCTTCCGTGATTGATGCGACGGCCTGCGCGAGCGCCGTGGAGGCGTCGGCGGTGGCTGCCGCCTCTGTGATGGTGCTCTGGTTGCCCGTGACGCCTGCGGAGGCATCGGCCGCGGCCACGGCCTCCGTGATCGAGGCTGTGCCGGCAAGGCCCGAAACGGCGCTGTCGGCCGTGCTGGCGGCTTCCGTGAGGGCCGCGGCTGCCGCAGTGCCGGCGGTGGCGCTGTCGGCCGTGGCAGCGGCCTCCGTGGCCGCCCCTGCGCGCACGGCAAGAGCAGCGGAGGCGTCGTCTGTGCTGGCCGCTTCGGTGATCTGCCCGACCCGGGCAACGGTGGTGGCGGATGCGTCTGCGGTCGATGCGCCCTCGGTGACGAGCGCCGCGCCGCCGAGCGTAGCGGCGTCCGAGGCATCGGCGGTCGCTGCGGCTTCTGTCGTTGCGCCAGCGCGGACGGCCGACCCGGTGGAGGCGTCTGCCGTGGCTGCGGCTTCGGATGCGGCTGCCCCGAGCAGGGCGGTCGCGGTCTGGGCGTCGGCGGTGCTCAGCGCCTCAGTGGCGAGCCCTGCGCGGGCTGCGAGCGCGGTAGCCGTGTCGGCCGGGGACGCCGCCTCGGTGATCGCAGACGTGGTCGGCCCTTCGGCGGTCGAAAGATCGGCAACCGACGGGGCCTCGGTGATGGCCGCCACCGCGACAAGGCCGCCGCGCGCCAGATCGAGAACCGAGGAGACCGGCTGCGAGGGCGTCCCGGTGATGAGGATCGGGGTCGCAACGGCCGAGCGCGTGAGTTGCAGGCCGTCGACATACCAGCCCTTCGACGTGTCTCCGGTGTAGTTGTTGTTCCCGGCGTCGTCGGCGAACGAGAAATAGAAGAAGCCCGAGATCGCGCCCGAGCCGGTGAACTGGAACGTGATCGTAACGTCGAACCAGCCATCCGCAACCGCCTCAACGCTTGAAGACGTGACGGTGAAATACGATGTGGTTTCAAGCGCCGCAACATCGACAAGGGTGTAGGCCCCCTGCGCGAAGTCTGAAGAGTAGACTTGCGCAATGATCTTCTTCCGGCCGCCAATCGGCTTGATGCGGGCTTGATACGTGTGCGGGACGCCGCCAAGCACCGAGATGTTCTGCCATATCTCCTTCGAGCCGCCCCCCGCGACTTGCTCGAAGATCGCATCCACCAGCGTGCCATCGAGGCCCGTGACGGCATCGGAGGTGATGGTGACGCGCGCATTCGACCAGACCCCGTCCGCGTAGTTGTGCGACTGCGAGAGGAGGTTCTGGCGCGTGAGGGCTTCGGTGGCATCCGCCGGGGCGAGGCGCTGGCCATCCGATGCGTCGGTGGCGCTCACTGCCTCGGTGATGGCTCCGCCGGCCGCATGCGTGGAGGTCGAGGCGTCCGCAGTGGCCGCCGCTTCCGCGATCTGGCCGAGCCGCACGAGGGATGCGAGCGCGCTGTCAGCGGTCGCTGCCGTTTCGGTGATGAGTTCGCCCGCGCCCGGGCTGAGCGTGGAGGACGAGGTGTCGGCGGTCGTTGCCGCTTCGGAAAGGGCCGCGCTCTGAGAGGCCGTCGCCGCCTGCACGTCCGCGGTAGCGGCAGCCTCGGTGATGGTGCGCGTGGCCACATGCGTCGAGGTGGACGCATCGGCGAGAGCCGCGGCCTCGGTGATCGAGCGCGTCGCGACATGGACAGCCGCCAGCGCGTCGAGCAGCGCAGCGGTCTCGGTGATCGCCTCGTTATAGACCGGAGAACCGCCGCCTACCGACGGCAGTTCCGAGAGAGCGACTTCCGAGAGAGCGCTATGACCAAGCATGTGCTTTCCTTAGCCCCAAGCGATCAGGCATATTCCGGGACCGCCCGGAGCACCGGCTGCGCCATTGGTTACGCCTGCGCTGCCACCACCACCGCCGCATCCAAAGCCACCCTCGCCGCCCGGAAAGCCGGTAGCGCCAGCGGTTCCGCCGCCGCCACTGCCGCCATAGCTGGTCGGCCCAAGCTGCCTTGTATTCCTTGGCGGAAACAGGAACGGGCCTGCTCGACCGGCGGTGGCGCTGGTAGCCGTTTGCGGCTGGAATAGATTGGCAAGATCGGCCGGCGCCCCACCAGCGCCGCCGTTCGTGGCACCTTGACCGCCGCCACCGCCACCGCCGCTGCTGAAGAAGCTCTGGTTGGCCCCGCCAGCGCCGGCATTGCTGGTCGCTCCGCCGTTGCCTCCGGTGACGCTGTTGAGGATCGTGCTCAGCCCTTGAGACGACCAGAGGGTAGCTGAGGGCGATGATCCGGCCGTGCCTCCTGCTCCGCCGGCCCCAGCCGTGCCGGTCGCGCCGCCATTTCCTCCGGTCAGCGTGAACAAGACGTCGCCGGTGCGATGAACGCGCAGGAAGCTACTTGTGCCCGTACCTCCGCCCACGCCTGCGGCTCCGCCAGCACCGCCTACTCCGAGTTCGATCTCCATGATGTCGGGCCAGAGGAATGCAGGGCAGAGATTTACAAGCGTCCTGCCGCTTGCTCCACCGCCCCCGCCTCCGCCGGCCCCAAAGCTACCACCGCCGCCACCGGCAGCCCCGGTCATATAGAGGTAGATGAAGGATGCGTTGTCAGGCTTTGAGAACGTGAAGATGGTCTGCCCAGACATTGAGCCAAAGAACAGGCGGATGTTCTCATCGCGCGGAAGAGGGGGAAGGTGAGCGGGCAGCGTCATGTTCAACCCCACGCAATCAGGACGAGGCCGGGGCCGCCATTGCCGCCGTTGCCGCCCGTGATGCCACCAGCGCCACCGCCGCCACCACAGCCGATGCCACCCTTGCCGCCGTTGCCGCCCGTACCCGCTGCGTTGCCGCTACCGCCTGCCCCACTCGATGCGAACAGGTGCGGGACGAAGACCGTGGCTCCATTTGACCCGTCTGACGTTGCTACGGCCGAGGGAGTAGGAAGAAGTGTCGCGATCTGAGAGGCCCCGTTTCCGCCGTTGGCATTGGCATTGCCCGTGGTCGCGCCGCCACCGCCACCCCCACCATGGCCCGCGTAGTTCACCACAGCCGCGCCGGCAGCGCCCGCCGTGGTTGTTGAGGCCGCGGCACCCGCGCCGCCCGCGCCGCCCGTCAGACCGGAGGCAAATCCACCTCGCTCATGAGAGCGGGAAAAGGCGGAAACCGAGCCCGCTGCGCCTGCCGAGCCTGCGGCAGCCGCACCAGCGGCACCGCCACCACCACCGCCGTTCGCCGTCAGAAAGACGGACTGCTCAAGCGAAAGAATGGTTGCCGAGCCTCCGGCTGTGCCAGCCGCGCCGGGAGACCCCGCCGCTCCACCTACTCCAGCGATACCACCCTGAACGGTCATCCGTTCTGGGACGAGGAAAGCCGGGAGAAAGACCTTGAGTACGGCTCCGCCGCCGCCACCGCCGCCACCCGGACGACGAACGGCTGTCGCTCCTGTGAAGCCGCCACCACCGCCCCCTCCGGCCCCCTGAAGCAAGAAGAAGAAGAACTTTGCCTCCGGCGGCTTGACGAAGCTATGCGCGTTTAACGCTCCGCTGCCTTCGTTCGTGAAGACGGCGACCTTCTTCATCTGGCCGAAAAGATTGGTCAGATCATCGAACGGATAGCTCATGGCTCAGACCCACCAGAACATGGCAAGGCCGGGGCCACCAGCGCCACCGCCGCCACCCGTAACGCCACCGCCACCGCCACCGCCACCGCAGGCGATCCCACCGTTGCCGCCCACGCCACCCGCCCCCGTTCCAGACGAAGCCCCGCCGGCTCCGGCTGTTGAGATGGTGAGAGGCCGATCCGCATAGAGCCCGCCAACGCCATCTACAGCGCCTCCAGCAACGCCCCCTGCGATGTTGGAAAACAAGGGGAAGGCTGAGTTCGCGGGCGTCGCCCCACCGTTGAAGGCCGTGTCGGTGGTTCCAACGCCAGCGCCGCCAGAGCCCCCAGCACAGCCAAACAATGCCGATGTGGCTCCTTGGCCGCCTGCGGCTCCTGTCTGAGCGCCGCCGCCCTGAGAGCTACCGCTGTTGATCGCAGATCGAATGCAGCACGCATTCAGGAAGGGGTTGGAGACGCCTGTGTCCAGAGTGCCAGCCGCGCCAAAAGCGCCGCCGCCAGAGGCGCTCCCATTGCCACCGGGGTTTCCGCCGACGAGGAGGAGCAACGTGCGGTTTTGGTTGGCGGTGACAAGTACCGTCTGACCACCACCACCGGCAGCCACGACGCTGGGCGTGGTCTGCCCTCCAGCGCCGCCTTGACCGACCCTGATGATCGCCTCGTCCGGGAAGAACTGAGCGGGGCAAACGAAGGACAGCATCGCGCCACCTCCACCACCACCGCCGCCGCCTCGCGCGGCCCCAGACGCGCCGGTCCAGCCCGCGCCGCCTCCACCGCCAGCACTGAGCAGGAAGCCGAAGATGATGCCGCAACCGTCAGGCTTCTTGAACAGAAAGGTGCCGCTGCGACCCGTCAGAACGAGCCGCTGCTTTGCGCCTACAGCGTCAAAGGGCACATACATCGGGAGATGCCTTAGTATTTGCCGCCGATGCAGGAGAAGTGCAGCGTTCCGGTCGCCGTCTGGGCCGTCGTCACGAAGATGCGATAGCCGGGCGGGAGCGCCATATTCAGGGCATAGACGATATCAACGGACGCCGCCGCCGCGCTGGCGGTGAACGCCGGCATCGTGAAGTCGCCCAACAGGATGTTGTTGGCGGCCACCGTGTCGGAGCTTCCGTTGTTCAACCAGACGCGCACCGCCGTGACCGTGGTGGTCGTGCCGGGGGCGGGCTTGCATCGGATCTCGCGGACGAAGCCGCCATTCGTGGCGTCTGCTGTGAAGACGAAGGCTTTGGTGCCGGAGGTGCCGTCGGCCGTGTTGTTTGCACCCGCCGCGAGCGTGGCGAACTGGATATCGCCGACGCGCGTGTAGATGGGATCAATGTTCGCGCCCATAGGTGCCTCACGTCAGAATGTTGCCAAGGATGCGGGCGTTGATGCGCCCGTTGAGCCCCATGCGCTCCGCGTTGAAGGCGGGGATGGTGACGAAGACGTCTTTCGAGCCTGCCGAGAAGTTGACCAGCGCCCCGGCATTGCTCGACCCCAGCACCGCGTCGCGCACCAGCGTAGTCGCGCCCGAGAGGTAGCCGCGCCCGACTTCCCACTGCGAGCCGCCGGCTATGCAGTAGAAGAACGATGCGTTGATGGCGAACGCGGCGCTGAAGGCCTGAAACCCCGTCGGCGGGGAGCCGGCAAGCGTGATGCTCCCGGCCCCCGTCGTCGTGGTCGTGTCCTTCACGCGATCCGCAAAGAATGCGGCAGGCATGGAGGCCTCCTCAGGCGATAGCTTCGAGGTCTTCCGCCGAGAAGTAGCGCATGGTCGTCTCGCCCTCGGCGTCGGTCCACTGCACGAGATAGACGATCTTGAGCGTGGTCTGGTCGAGTTCCGCCCCGATCACCTCTCCCTCGATGACCGGAACCTTCTGGCGCACGAGGTCGCCTTTGTTGAAAGTCGCCATGGATTGCTCCTTTTGCGTTAGGGCCGGGCTTACGCCTGAGCCGTATAGGTGACGTTGAGGGTGTCGCCGTTGACCACCGAGCGGTTGCCGCCGGAGAACGAGCCGTTGGAGTACAGGACGCCCGTCGTGCCGCTCTTGGTCGAGTTGGAGATCAGGAAGCAGCCGGCGATGGTCGCCGTCGCGTTGATGTTGAAGGCCGTGGCCGAGGTGACCTTGGAGCCCGTGCCGGGGGTGCCAGAGCCGCCACCCGAGGCCGTCGCGCTGCCGAAGGAGGCCGCGGGCCGGGTCGAGTTGGAGTAGGCCGCGCTCTCGGTCCAGCCGGCATGCGAAGCCGCCGTGTCGGCCGCGTTGTAGGTCGGCGTGGAGCCGCCATCGACCAGCCCGAGGAACCACGCCGCGGTGTAGGCGGAGCCCGAGAGGAACTTGTCGAGGAGGTCGATCTTGCCGACGTTGGTGACGAGGTTCTCGATCTCGTCCGTCCACTTGACCTCTTCCATGGTGGCCATTTCGGCGCGCAGCGCCTCGGCCAGCGTGACCTCATCGTGGAGGACGGCAGCCTCCCACCGCGCGCGCAGCGCGATGTACTCCTCGCGGCGATCCTCGCGCGGGCCGATGCACTCGACCGCATAGTGGCCGCGGGCGAACACGTCCTCGGTGTGGATGGCGCTGCGAGCGATGGCAGCGTCGGAGTGAGCCTGAGCCGCGGCGGCCTCGGCGGTATGCTTGTCGGTCATTTAAGCCTCCTTGTTGCGCAGGCGTAGTGTGGGGATAATTCCGATGCGACCGCCGAATTCAGAGAAGTCGAACGGGCGCTGGAACCTTTCGGAAAACAGGATTTCTCCTGTCGTCTTCACGACGAAGTAGCCGTAGAGCACGCCCGGAGGGGCGGAGAAGTCGAAGACTACTTTCGAGTGACTTGATGCCGAGAGCGCATCGTCAATGCGCCAATCGGAAGGGCGGAGGGTCTGGCGCTCATAGCCCTTGATGCGGGGCTCCTTCACGTCAGAGCCGCGCACCGTCGCCGCTTCGAGATCCGCGTCCTCGATGAAGAGGCCGATCTCGGCGGCTTGGTAGGTGATGGCCTGAAGGATGATCCGAGCGCCCTCGGTGCTGTAGACGATCACGACAGCACCTCCTCATCGATGCGGGCGATGAAGCCGCGCTCGTCGTAGATGATTTCTTTGCGCGCCAGCGGGCGAGCCGGAGAACCGGGCTCCATGTCTGCCTCCTCTTGGATGACTGAGATCCGGCCCCGCTCGTCGTAGGAGACGCTCTTGCGGACGCGCTGCGGCCGGCGCTTGCCCACCGCCTCCTCCTCTTCGGGGTCGGCCTCCGGGTCGGCATTGGGATCGACCGGCGCGACCCCCATGGCAGCCGTGCGCTGGGCCTCGGCGCGAAGCTCCGCCTCCTCGGCGGGGTCCATCGCCATGCCATCCTCCGGGGCCTCTGGCAGGCCTGCGGCGCTGCGCAGGGCGTTCTCCAGTTCCCGGTCGGGGAAGAGCGTAGCGCCGGCCCCGGTGAGCTTCTGGATGAAGTCGCCAAGCTCCGCGAGGTTGGGGTGCTCCAGATCGCCCGGGACGACCTTGGGCATCATCGCCGGCTCGAAGGCGTTGAGCGACCAGACCCGCGGCAGGAGGTGGCGGTTCACCACGTCGGCCATGGCCTTGAGGAAGCCGCCGAGCGCCGATGCGAAGAGCGCCGTCTTGTCCGAGGAGAGCGCGAAGGAGCCCACCGCGTTCTGCCCGAGGAAGATGAAGTCGGCGAGCACCGAGGTCGCGATGGCCCGGTCGTAGCGATCCACGATCTTGGTCGTGTCGAAGGAGCGCGAGCCCGCGGTCGAGAGCAGCGTGAGGTCGAAGAGCTTGTTGCCGTTGGCGTCCGTGTCGGAGGGCAGGACGATGCCCTCGCGCTGGTCGCGCCTGATGGTGGTGACGAGGTTCTGGTACTGCGCGAGCACGCGCTTCTCGCGCACGTCCGCGGAGGCGCTGAGGAAGGAGCCCGGGATGCGCGCCACCGGCAGACCGGCAAGATCGCGCTCGACGCCGATGGCCTCGATGTTCTCGATCTTGGTCTTGTAGAACCACGGCCGATAGGCGTTGCGCAGGACCGAGCGGCCCTCCGGGTTCATGCGCTCCTCGGAGGTGCGGAAGAGGAGCAGCTTCTCGATGGGAATGTAGACCTGAGGCCCCGAGTAGGGTTGCTGCCACATCCCCATGATCGAGCCGTCGTCGTTGTCGATCTCCCACCGCACCACGGTCGGCTGGGCGCGCACCGAGATGGACCGAATGCCGATCTTGCCGTCCGTGTAGGCCGAGCGGCGCGAGCCATCGCCTTCTTGCGGGCCGATCCGGCGCTTCCACACGATCTCCAGCGGGGCGTAGCCGTAGACGAACATCGAGCAGGCGTCCGCGATCACCGAGGACCACGGCATGCTCATGTCGTGCAGCACCTCCTCCACGAACCGCTTGGCGTCTTCGCCCTCCGGGCTGTCGTCCACCGCCTGCACGGCCCACTCGGCCTGCCGAATGAGCATCGAGAAGGCGAAGATGACGGCCCCGATGATCGGGTCGTTGTCGCTCATCTGGCGGTAGGCACGGGCTCCGTTGAGGCCCTGTAGCTCGCGGAGATATTCCTCGTGGACGAAACCCCCGAATTGCCGGAGGCCCGTCGAGCCGATGCTGTCGGGATCATAGACGACCTTGCTGGTCGAGCGGGCTTTCGGAGCCTTCACATCCAGTCTCCCGTGTCGCTCATGTCATAATCGGGGCCGTCGTAGCGGTCGGCCTCGCGGCGCGTGGTGCCGTCGCGGCCCATCCAGCCGTCGGCCTTCGGCACGCTGAGCGGGAGCACCGCGTCGCGCATGGCCGGGCTCACCTGTCGCCACTTCTCGACGGCTAGCGCGAGGGCCATGACGCAGTCGTCGTGATAGCCCTCCGGGGCGGAGTAGCGGACGCCGTTGCGGGTGTAGACGTATTCGAAAAGCTCAAGCTCGGCGGTGATCGGCCCCTTGGGGACCGAGATCCACCGGCTCTGGATGGCGAGCGCGAGGCCCTCCATGAGGCGCTGCTTGCCGGCGGAGGTGAAGGTGAAGCCCTCCACGTAGGGGCGGCCCTTCTGGAGCGCCTCCACGATGGGGTCGCCCACGCCCGTGCTGTCGGCCAGCGTCGGCACCGAGCCGATGAGGTCGCCGATGCGCGCCGTCGTCACGTCCCACGGGGTTTTCTGCCAGCGGTCGAAGCCGCAGCACTTGCCATGCCGGTCGAGCCCGATGGCCACGGTCCAATCGATGGACTTGGCCAGATCGACGCCGATGGCGACGGGCTCCGTCTCGGCGATGCCCTCCACCGTGCAGGCGGCGATGTGGCTGTAGCCGAAGGGGTTGCCCTCGTCCTCGCTGGCCTCGGCGAGATAGAGTTCCTTGAAGACGTGCTCCGGCAGGAGCTTCTGGGCGTCCTCGATCTCCGCCTTCTCCAGCACGCCGCCGGCCACGGCGTCCCATGCGTTGAGCTTGGCGTAGCTCATGCCGACTTCGCCGGCCTCAGCCATGCGGGCGAGGCGGTAGAACCAGTTCTTCCGGCCCTTCACGTTGCCGATGGCGCGCAGCGGGCCGCGGGTGGCGGTGAGCGTCGAGCGAACCGCGTGCCAAGCCTCCTCGCGGGCGCGGGAGGCCTCATCGATGACCGCGGCATACACGTCGTCGCCGTAGAGGTTGTCGGGCTTCTCGGCCGTCTTGAACCAGATGACTTGGCCGGTGATGAGCGAGATGGTGAGATCCTGCTCATTGGTCTTGATGAGGTCGCGGGGGAGCCCGAGCTTCATGCGCCGGTAGGCGATCTTCGCCTGCGCATAGACGGGGGCGACCCACCAGAAATTATGCCCGCGCTTGCCTTGGATGGCCTTCTCGAAGAGCCACGCGATGCAGGCCGAGGTCTTTCCGGCCTTGGTCGAGGCCTCGATGAAGGCGTAGCGGGACGGCTGCCCCTCCACGTCGGTGCAGTCGAAGATGGCGGCGCGCTGCTTGGGGTAGAGCCACGGGCGCTCGTAGACCATGTGGGGGCGGCTCACTTCTCGCCTCCCCGGTCGCCGATCTTGATGGTGAAGGAGATGGGCGGCATGTCCTCATCGCCTTCGAGCATAGTCTCACTGTCGCCGGCCTTGACGGCGATCTTCATGTCCGACCAGCCCATGCGGGCCTTCATCCAGAAGATGGCGGCGGTGACGCTCTTGGGGTGGCTGGGGTTCGCTGCGATGGTCGCCAGATTGCCGGCGATCTTGGCATTGACGCGAGCGCCGCCCTTTTCCCACTCCTCAGCGTAGTATTTCTGGAGGGTCTCGACGGAAACCGTGGCCACAAGGGCCGTCTGTTCCTGCGAGTAGCCGATGGCTTTGCACAACTCGACTATCGAGGCGATCTTGGCATCCTTGACGTGCGGAGGCTTTCCGCGGGGCCTTTTCGGGGCGTCCGGGATAACCTTTCGCTTCGTGGCTGCCGCCTTCGCCATCCACCGCCTCGCTTTGCTCCCCCGGCACCACCGGGAGGGGGGAGCCAATGCCGGGGGAGCGCAGCGCACAACCCTCATGCGCGAAGCGGTTCGTATCATAGGCGTGAGAGAATTGACAGCCG